>CAYHWM010000133.1:0-3413 GCA_964359925.1 uncultured Methanosarcinales archaeon | reverse complement strand
CATATCCCTATAATCATAAACAATTATTGATGTATATAAATGTTTCTTTTTCAGGTACGTGGAAAGCACCATAAGGTCAAAATCCTATATGTATCGACGCTGGCTCGTTGCGGGGTGCAGGACTATCGTCCTTATCTCGCACTCGCTGTGCTCCTGCGAGAGGTTGTCGACAAACTTGTTTGGCGAAAAGCCGAACGCTTTCGGCTCCTTCCCTTACGGGGACGTAGTGCCCATTGATGCTCGTCGAGGATTCAGTGGAAAGAAGTTCAATGAGTATTCTTTTCTTTCCGCTGTCCGTTGGAATTTGCTCTCAAAACGTATCGTCATCAAATTCCGACACGATTGAAGGTGCTTTCCACGTACGAAAAACAACCATATTTAAAAAGAAGCACCTGCGTAGTATCGGGGAGCAGAAAGCAATTGACCTGGGGGTCGTTTACCTTCTCACTCTTTCCCGCTACGCAGGTGTAGACTTCTTTGAGTGAGTGTTCTTAAAATGTCTTTCTGAAGAAATTCCGGAATGCTTCCGGCAAGTCCGGAAACTTTTCGGTTCAAACCGGAAGAACCACGAAAAACTGTTCTAAAACTGGCACTTTTTTCCGACGAATCCAGAACGGTTACGGCACGTTTCGCATCCACTCTCCACAAGTAGCCACCTACAACCTGCCACCCACATCCCGCGTCCCACTACCTACAACCCACTACCCACTACCCGTCAGTCCGAAGAGACCATCACATTTTATATACTCTTCCCACGGTGGCTTCGAGCTATGCAATCGAAAGAGTTTCAGGAATCGTTGCTCAAGGGCGAGTTGAATGATATTCTCGGTCAGGATGATGCGAAGCAACAGTTGAAGGGTGCTTTGTTGTCAGGCAGGCACGTTCTCATTGTCGGCCCTCCTGGTGTTGGTAAGACGACGCTCGCCAAGAGTGTTGCGAAACTACTTCCAGTCATAGAGCGTGTCGATCTTATTACAAAGAAGAAGAAAAAAGTTTCTGGTGTTGAAAGGTTTGTAAGAGTTCAAGGTTCTCCCGACCTCACCGTCGAAGATATTCTTGGTGATATTGATCCTATTAAAGCACTCAAGTTCGGTCCGCGATCGGTAGAAGCATTCACTCCCGGAAAGATTTTCCTCGCAGAGCGTGGTGTCTTGTTTTTCGACGAGATTAATCGTGCTCCTGAAAAGTTGCAAAACGCACTCTTGCAAGTTCTTTCCGAGGGCAAAGCAACACTTTCGGGGTACACAGTGGATTTCCCTCTCGACTTTTTATTCATCGGTACGATGAACCCTGCAGAGTCTGCTGCCGTCGAGCCGTTGAGTGATGTGTTCCTTGACCGTTTCGACGTGGTTCAGTTGAGTTATCCTGAAACGTTGGAGACTGAAGAGCACATCGTGAAAGAGAAGGGTGTGAAATTGGCAGAATTCCCTCCAAAGCTTCTTCTGCTTACAATTCAGTTTTTGAGAGAGTTACGTTCCGCGAAAGAATTGGAGAAACGACCGTCCGTCAGAGCATCATTAGGTCTTTACGAGCGCGCTCAAGCTCACGCATTAGTGAACGGTCGTTCTGTTGTCTCGTCGGAAGATGTTGATGCGGTGATCGTTAGCGTTCTCGCCCACCGTATAGCGTTAAAACCTTCTCATAAGTTCTCGACGACTCCTGAACAGTTCGTCGCTTCGAAGTTCGACGAGTTCGTCAGCGCTCACGAAGACTTGGACTCGAAGAGTGGTGATTCTCTTCGGCGAGAAGGAACAGTCTGACGGAGAAAAAACGTCTGGTGGCGGTGATCTTGATAGTGACCTTCCTGGTAGTTTGCTTGATGGTGAGGGAAAAAAGGATGATGCGAGGCTTGTTGAGGAAGCGTTGAGTAATAATGTTGGTAGTTTTACTCCTGATATGTTCATTGAGCAGGTGAGTAATTATAGGAACGCGAAACGACTGTATGGTGACCGTCTTCTCAAATTGTTCACGGGGTACGCTCCTGACTATTTGGAAAAGAATATTACTATTCCAGAATTCAAGAAGCATTTGCTTGAAGAATTAAGGGAGCGAGTGAAAAAATTGCAGTCCGACGGTATTTTGGACGATCAAGGAACTATTACTGACAAGGGCGAAGAACTTGCCGCGTTGAACGCGTATGTTGAAGAGTTGGACTCGTTGCAAGCGAAAGGGTTTCAGGGAACGGTAGAACAGAAAAAGCATCAGCACTATGGCGAGCGTCAAGAGTCGAGAGCGTTCAAGAGCGGTGATAGGTATCGTGACGTGAATGTGAAAGATTCTGTACGAACTGCTATCAAGCGTGGAAGGAAAGAAATTGAGCGGGAAGACTTGCGAGTGAGTCCTCGACGAGAGAAGGGCGCTGTGATGATCGTGTACGGGTTGGACGCGTCAGCATCGATGCGTGGAGAGAAATTATTGTTGGGTAAAAGGGCAGGTATTGCTCTCGCAGCAAAAGCTCTCGCGAGGAAGGATAAGGTTGGTCTCGTCGTTTTTTCTCACGATGCGAGAACGATTGTTGAACCATCGCTCGATCTTCCGAATATTATCACGTCGCTCATCAAGGCGCGATCGTCGAGGGAGACTGATTATGGTGCGTTGTTTACGAACGCTCTCGCATTGTACCCAAAGGGAGCTATGATGACGAAGCATTTAATCTTGCTGACGGACGCGCTTCCTACGGCTGGAGAGAATCCCGTCGAGGAAGCTCTCACGAAGGCTGAATTGTTGAGGAATGCGGGAATTACTATTTCTATTATTGGTATCCAGCTCGACACTCAAGGGAAAGACCTTGCGAGGAAGATTGTTGATATTGGTGGCGGTAGGTTGTACTTGTTGAACAACGCGAGTAACGCTGACGCAATCATTCTTCAAGAGTACGAGGAAACGAGAGCGGTTCACGACTCTTCTTTTTGAGAGTTCTCAGAGTTTCCTATTCGATAATTCTTACCTCTTTCACCGTAATCTTATTTTTTTGTTCTTCAACTTTCATCTTGAATGTTTCGTTGTCGAGTAAGTCCTTGTCGATGGAAAACAGGAGTGCATAGTTGAGTCGTTCAAAGTCTTGTTTCGTCATTTTGACAAGTTCTCCTCGGAGTTCTTTTCGTTCGTGTTGTACTTTGAGAATGGTGGAAGAGTAATCGATATTCACGATCTTGAATTTTCCTGTGTCATCGGTGGTGAGTTGGAGTTCGTATCCTGCTATTTTTGATATTGTTTCTGTAGGGAGTGAGAGGAGGTATTGTTTGATGGCAAGGTCATCTCCCAGTCTTTTTCCTGAGAGCCCTTCGAAGAGCATTTGGACAACTTGGGAGTGTTTTTCTGTTGATCCTTTCACGAATCGGAAGTCGATGCTGTTGTCGGTGTGGATAATGCCAACTCCTTTCGCTCCATACTTGTTTTTTCCAAGATTGGAA
>CAYHWM010000132.1:0-3452 GCA_964359925.1 uncultured Methanosarcinales archaeon | reverse complement strand
AATAATCAAACAACCAACCATCACTCTCACGAACACGAAAGGAAAACATTTCGCGACGACGTACACTCTCGACAACGCGCCAAAAAAACTAGAACTACAATTCACACTCCCAGAAACAGGAACGAAAGAGTTCACCGTTACACACAATGAAAAAGAATACTTCATCACTACGACAGAAACATTCGCCACTCTCGACGTGACAAACGCTACACGCACAGGACTCAACACTCTCGACATCACTCCACGAGGAACCATCACACTGTCAAAAATAACGCTGGTGAAAAACGAACGATGAAAGAAGAACTCAAGGAACAATTCTCATCACTCTTCAGAGAAGGATCAGCAGGACTCACACTATTCTTTTTCGCAACGATAGGAGTCCACGTGTACGACCTCGCAACAAGACTACGAACGGGCAGTGGAATCCAAGTCTTCGACCCACTCGCAATCATCATACAATTCCTCATCGTTCCAGCACTCGCACTCCTCCTCATCCCAGAATTGCGGTCAAAAGAAGAAATTGAAGTACTCTACGTGTGGGCAGGAGCGGCCTACGGAGTACCATTGCTTCTCGCAACATTCCAACCACTCCTCGAACTCACTATAGGAACAGCAGTCTACTCATTCATCACCATATTCACCCCAGTATGGGTGCTCTACGTTATCGTCACGAAAGTTCCAAAACAAAAACTTCTCGACTGGTTAGCAATCGCATATGAAGGAGTATGGATCGTGTTCATCATTTTCATCTTTTCAGGAACACTCCTCGCAAGCGGAGGAAATGGAGGACTCTTCGGGGAAGATATCAACCTCGGGGTTATTTCTTCACAAACAAGTATTGGTGACGCGACAGTACAAATTATGAAAGCGACGAAAGGAGGAGCGGCTTCCCTGATGGCAACATTCAAACAACAATATAAAGAAACAAGACAACAACTCAATGCGTCACCCAACGTTGTAACAACAGTATCTCCAGCAGACTTCAACTCGGTGGTTCTCTGGGGAAAACCCTACGCGTTCATCCCTCAACTCGTGAGCGACAGAGAAATAAGCATTGCGAACACGCTCACAACGAAAACTTCCACGAACAAACAAACAATAACTGTAGACTTGGAATGCTCAACCAGCGGGACCAATACAGGAATACAACTCTCTCAAGAACCAACTCTCGAAGTCAAAGAATCAAAAAAAGAAGAAGTTCACAAGTATGACTGTGTCATAGAAAAAGGAACACTCCTCCCAGGAGAACATACCATACGATTCACAGCGAAGTATTCAAGCACGAGCGTTGCAAAACTTGAAATAACAGTAGGAAAAGAACAAAACTTCGAGTGGACAACAAGTGGAAGTCTTATTCCGAGAAAAGAACTCGCAGCGGTCTTACAAGAACCAAAAGCGACGTATGCCGAAAACCCATTACGCATTGAGATAGGCGCTTCAGAAAAGTACATCGTACTCAGAAACAACGCCGAAGATACGAAATTCCAACCTGAATTAAAACTACAAAAAGAATACTTCGAAGGAGAAACAAACGCAAAAGAAATAATCTACGTCACCCCAAAACAGTTCAGAGTCATGACGGTTCCCCCATTCATCAAAGAAGAAATAGTACAAGAAAAATGCTCCTACCTCACAGAACACTACAAAGATAGCTCAATACCATGCACTGACTCTACAGAAGCAGTATGGAAACTCCAACCAGTCAAACCACTCAATATTACCACAGTAACATACGTGGGAATACGATCAGTAACAACCCCATCAGAACAAGAAAAACTACTCGGAGGAGGATCGTACGCTCGTAAAGTATTCTACGCACTCGTTTCTTACGACGCTACGACCACCGCATCAGAACGATTCAAAGTAGAAGGACCAGAAGAACAACAAGGAGGAGGACAACCATCAAGTAATCTACCCTACATCACCTCAGGACCATTCATTACTACTGTACCTGGGGCGGCAAGAATACAGTTCGACACGAACGTTCAAACGATGGCAACAATCAAGTACTGGCCGAAAGGAGTTGAAAGCGGAAGCAAACAAGAAACTCTCAACTATAACACAAAACACGTCGCAGACATAGGAGACCTCCAACCCAACACGGTCTACCAAGCACTCATCAAGTACACTGACCGAGACAATAGAGAAAACAGTTACTCGATAGACACGTTCACAACACAACCACTACCGAGAGGTCCCACGTCATGAAACTACTACTCGCAACAGGAATAGTACTCTTGCTCTTCCTCGCGTCCTGTACTCCAACAGCGACAACAGCAGAGTACGGAACAGAAGGACTCAGCATCACACTCACCACAGGATCAAACAATGTTCTCTATGAAGAAACGCCAGCACGCATCGACGCATTTGTTGAGAACAAAGGAACGAGTAACGTTGATCACGGAGTTATCGTTATCAATCTTCCAGAGTCGGACTTCAAAAAAGGAAAACAATTACGAGAAGAACTCTACCTCGAACCACGAACTCTCGGAAACCCTACAGGCGAAACAAGACAGTACACGTTCCAAACGACAACAACACCAATCACCGACGGAACAAAACAACACCAAACACTCATCACCGCTCAAGCATGCTACCAGTACACAACTGTCGCATCGCCAACGGTCTGCCTCCAAATCCCCGGAGACAAAAATCCAGAATGCAAAGAATCAAAAGTGAAACTATCAGGCCAAGGAGCACCACTCGCAATCACGAGCGTTGAAGCAACACTCATACCGACAGACAATCCAGAAAGAGTCAAACCACTCATCAGCATCACCGTAGCGAACAAAGGGAAAGGAATCATCTACGATCCAGAAACAGTACTGAACGCCTGCGGAAGCGATTCAGAACCAACACTCCCTGACGTCATACTCTTCGAAGCATTCCTCGACCATTCAGGAAGACCACTCACGTGCGCTCGGTCAACTCACACGGGACAAACAACCATCCAACTCGACAAAGGAACAGGAACTATCGTCTGCGAGTACGCAGAAGGAATACCAGTGAGTGAAGGAACTCACACGTCCCAAATACTTATAAACGTGGCCTACGGGTACACCAGCGTTGCGACAAGAACTGCAACAATAAAATCGAGAACTCAATGAAACAAAAAATACTACTCGGAATAGGAATTCTTTCAGTCCTCATCATTCTCGCTTCCTGCACTCCAGGAGGGGGTCAAAACGTTGGAGGAGGAATAGGAGGCAACGGGCTCACTCTCTCGTGGGTTCCGAACGTGCCACCACTACAACTCTACGACGACCAACAATTTGAAGCAGACGTCGAACTCACAAACAATGGAGCATACACTATAGGAACCAGTCTTGACAGGATTTACATTTCAGGATTCTCAAGAGAAAGAATCACAGGAAGTTTCACCGACGGACAACAACTACCACCACTCGAAGTACAAACAAGAACAGACAGCGGAGGAAAAGACGTCACCATCT
>CAYHWM010000131.1:0-3482 GCA_964359925.1 uncultured Methanosarcinales archaeon | reverse complement strand
ACTCATCATTCCGAGTTCCAGTCCTTCGATTCGTTTTCCTATTTGAAGAACGACTCTCCGTTGAGGATCTGTTTTGTATCCGATTTGTCTGAAGAGTTCGTGAGCTGATTTTCGTCGACTTATTCCCGTGTCTGGTTTCTCGTCGAGAATTTCAATTCCTGCTTCTTCATTATATCGCGAGAACTCTCGGAGTGGAACTGCGGAGTTATCGTGAACGATCAGAAGGTCAATATCGTCAGGATTTTTGCTTTTCAGCGTTCCTCCGTAGAGAACGACATCGACGATTCCTGCTTGACGTCGTGAACTGTTCAGAATGATTTTCGCAACGTCGCACGCGATGTCATAGAATGGTTCTTTTTTCGCGTCCATCCACGGTTTGACGATGGAGAGGAATGCTTCTACTCGCGATAGTTCGGAATGATTGAGCGAGTATACTCGTTGAGAATAATCGGGAGAGAGCGTTGTTTCTGACGAGGTCGTTGATATATTCCCGACAAGCCCTTACTGTTCGAGGAGTGCGAGGGAGTGTTGGACGTTTCTTGGTCGTGTTCCGACGCCTCGAGCAATATCGTCAATCGACGAGCTTCCCATTTCGTTCCATATTTGCTCCACTAAGAAGTTGAGGACTCTCGCGTTCTTCATTACAACTGTTGAATGGTACATTGAGTGGAGGGAATGGTGAAGTATACAAAAAGGTTTCGGTTGTAATAATCCTCGAACATCGTCGAACAGTTATCTCCGACACATTCTTTCCTCGTCGTGACATTTTTCCGATAGCTTTATAAAACGCCTCGTTTTCCTTTTCTTCATATTCCGTTCATAAAAAAAGAAAAGCGGGATGGACACTGTTAGGAGGGTGTTTTACTATGGCAAGAACAAAACCACACATTAACATCGTTTTCGTTGGTCACGTTGACCACGGTAAGTCGACTACGGTCGGTCGTTTGTTGTTCGACAGCGGTAACGTTGACGAGCAAGCGATGAGGAAATTGAAGGAACGTGCGGAACAGCTCGGTAAGGGCGGTTTTGAGTTCGCTTTCGTCATGGATAACTTGAAGGAAGAGCAAGAACGTGGAGTTACTATTGACTTGTCTCACAAGAAGTTCGTTACTCCAAAGTACGAATTTACTATTATTGACGCTCCTGGTCACAAGGACTTCATCAAGAACATGATTACGGGAGCTTCTCAAGCAGATGCTGCTGTCATCGTTGTCGGTAGTGAGGGTATCCAAGCTCAGACGAGAGAACACGTGTTCCTCTGTAAGACTCTTGGTGTTGGTCAAATCATCGTTGCTTGTAACAAGATGGACCTTGTCCAGTACGATCAGAAAAAGTTTGAAGCGTTGAAAGCTGAAGTTTCTAAATTGTTGCAAAGCGTCGGGTACAAGATTGATCTCGTGCAGTTCTTACCATTGGCTTCATACCTCGGAGAAAACATTGTCAAGAAGTCTGATAAGATGCCTTGGTATACTGGTCCAACATTGATTCAATCATTGGACAATTTGACTGTTCCAGAAAAGCCTACAAACTTGCCATTGAGATTACCTATCCAAGATGTGTACAACATCACGGGTATCGGTGTCGTTCCAGTAGGCAGAGTTGAAACTGGTGTTATGAAGATAGGAGACAAAGTCATAGTCGTTCCTGGCCGCGAAGGCAAGGGAATAACTGGTGAAGTCAAAACGATCGAAATGCACCACGAACAAGTGCAAATAGCAGAACCTGGTGACAATATTGGTTTCAACGTGAGAGGTATCGGTAAGACTGATATCGACAGGGGAGACGTTCTCGGTCACGTTGATACTGCTCCGACTGTTGCTACTGAGTTCACCGCTCAGATTATCGTGTTGAACCACCCAAGTGTCATCACTATTGGTTATACTCCAGTGTTCCACATCCACACTGCTCAAATAGCTTGCAGAGTGGAAGCGATCCTCAAGAAGCTTGATCCGAGAACGGGAGCGACATTACAGGAAAATCCTGACTTCATCAAGAATGGTGACGCAGCTATCGTTAAGTTTAAGCCTGTGCAACCATTAGTTGTTGAAAGGCAGAAGGAAATTCCTCAAATGTCAAGGTTCGCGATTCGTGACAGCGGTCAAACCGTTGCCGCAGGAATGTGTATTGACTTAGTGAAGAAGCAGTTGTAAGCATCGGGCGCGTTTATAACAGTTGTTATTTTTTTTGTTTTTTAAAAATCGTCGCTCGTGAATAACAGGAGTATTTTCACGAACATGCAAAAAGCAAGAATAAAGTTGGCTTGTAATGATATTGACAAGTTGAATCAGACTTGTGCCTACATTAAAGATATTTCTACGAAAACTGGTGTTGCGATGCGTGGCCCTATTCCTTTGCCTACGAAAAAGTTGAGTATTACTACGAGGAAGACTCCTTGTGGTGACGGTAAGGCGACGTGGGATCGTTTCCAGATGAGAATTCACAAGCGACTTATAGATTTAGGATTGGATGAGAGAGCGTTGAGACTCGTCATGAGAGTTCCTATTCCTGAAGGTCTTAATATAGAGATAGAAATGGTTGACGTGTAGAGTGGTGTTATAGAATGACTACGACTCGTTTTGAAAGAGTTCCTTTTTCTGAAGCGTTTAAGAAAGGAACTCTTGTTGTGAAGCGTGGCGATGCAATTATTGATTTTGATGCACTCTCGAGAATGACCGTTCAAGATCTCGCACCTTCTGGATTGGAAGATGCGGTGAGGATGCAACTGTTTGGTCGCCCTCTTTCTGTCAACACGGGGGTTAAAGCGGGAACATCTACGTGGGATAACAATATTACACAGGTATATGCAAGATACGAACCAGACATAAAGAGATTTTCTGAAAGAAACGCTCTCGAATTCTTGAAAAACGAATACGAATCGTATATGGGTTGTATGAATGATCGAGGAGAAGTAAGCGTGTTCGGGTAGTGAGAGGCGATACTACTATTTTTTCTCGATACGAGAACTGCTTTCGTGATATATGCCATCCTATTCACGTGTACCGTTTGTATTCTTTCACGTATCGTTTGACGAGGTATTGTACGAAGATGTACTCTTTTTTCGTTGTTTGTGATCGTTCAAGAGCAGTATAGTATGCTGTCCTGTTCGAGTATGGGATGTCGAGCATCGGAAATCCATTTTTGTTGAGGACAAAATTCATGAGTATTCTGCTCATTCTTCCATTTCCATCGGTGAAGGGGTGAATCGTTACGAATTTGAGGTGGACTAGTGCCGCGAGTTCTACGGGATGAATCTTTTTCTTTGCTGTGGTGTACCACTCGAAGAATTCTTTGAGGAGTGTGTTGAGCTCTGCGGGATGGGGGAGTTGTACTTTTGTTCCTGCGATTGCGACGTTGTGGTTTCGTACGTTCCCTGCTATTTCTTCATCTACGTCTTCGAGGAGTATTTTGTGCCAGTGGAGGACTTCTGAAAGTTGAAGATCTTTCCGGTAGTTGAGCATTATCGTGAATAGTTTTTTGTGTGA
>CAYHWM010000130.1:0-3488 GCA_964359925.1 uncultured Methanosarcinales archaeon | reverse complement strand
TCCCCATGATCCTGCATTGTTGATAGTGACGTAGAGTGTAATGTTGCTTTTGGAGGAGAGTTGATATGCTGAAGTGCATGTTGTTCCTGAGCACGTGACCGGGTTGGCGTACACTTCCCAGTTTTTGATCGTAAACCACGCATATCCATAGTCAGAGACTCCGTCGTTATTGGTTCCTTTCATAATGACTCGGTAGTATCCTGGTTTCCAACTTCCCGCAGTTGTTTGGTTCGGGTTGAGTGTGAAACTTCCTTGACCGTTCGTGATCGTCGTCTTATTTTGTTGGGAAGTATTGTATGGGTAGTCGATGGGTGGCCATAACCATTCTCCTTCTCTTCCTTGATACTCTACTTTTTCTATCGTGACTGTTCCTCCGAGTCCTCCCGATCCGTAATTTCCCCACCAGTTGCCTCCTGCTTCGTACATGTATGCGGTGAAGGTGAGTGTTGAGTTTGGTTTGTTCATCCATGTTGATGGTGATGCGTAGAGGTAGAATGATCGTGCTTCAAAGTATGCTTGTGCTATGTCTGTTGTTTGTCCATCTTGTGAGGTGAGAGTGAACGTGATGGAGTATTGTCCAGAGTCCCAATTCGTGAGTGGTTTGAGCGTGCACGTGTATCCTCCTTTCGTATCGTCGGATTGGCATGCTGATGCTGTCGTGTTCAGTGTTGCTCGTTCTCCCGTATTCGAGTTTTTTACTTCGGTGATCGTGATGGTTGCATTGTTGACGACTTGTCTCGTCGTGGAGAGGTCTGCGCACGCCGTTCCGGTTCCGTAATTGCTCGAGTTAGACACGTTCGCAAAGTTTGCTCTTCCTGTCGGATTGTTTGCTTGGAGGATCTTGAGTTCTACATAAACTGAGTCTGTCGTTTTGAATTGGTATGCGTAATAATCGCTACTCGTACGCGCACTTCCTGCTGATGCTGTCGTTTTTGGTACGATGCAGGCGTCGTACGGGTTGACGATGATTCTCGCCGTGGTCGCAACTGCCCCGTTGTCTCCGGATATAGTGAGAGAATATACTCCTCCTGATCGTGGAGTGTCTATTTTGAGTCGTTGTGATGTCGCATTCCATGCCCACTCGAGTGCAGAATTGGTAAGGTTGACGACGGAGAAGTTTGCTGTTTGAGTGTACAACACTTCTGAACCGTTCAGTGCTACGACTGAGGTGAGTGTTGCTGTTGTGAGGTTGACGTTCGCTCCTGTTACGTTGAGCGTGGTGAGTGTTATATAGAGTGGCTCGTTTGTTCCGAAGAGTTCTTTCGTGGTTCCTTCGCCGTCAGTGGATTGTGCAGTGAGTGTTGTTGTAGCGACACGGAGTCGTTGCGTCATCGTTCTTTCATCATTGTTAGTGGCAATGGTGACGGAGAGGTAGTAGTCTCCTGTTGTTGTTGGAGCGTTCAAGCTGAACTGGTAACATCCTCCCGTACTGCAAGAACCGTTCCACGAAGCAGTTGCACTACTAACCACGTTGGAGAGTGAATCTTTGAGGGTGACGTTCATACTCGTTGTCGTGTTAATATCTGTAATAATAGATCCGTTGCTTCTCCATGATGGGTAGATGTCGAATGCGAGTGTTTTGTTCGGAAAGGTTGTGTATTCGTACGTGAATCCAGATTCGGCATCTCTTTTCTTGAAGGAGATGTCCCAGCTTCGCACTTCGAACGATGTGTACACTTGGACGGTAGCTCCGCTCGTTTTGGTCGTGTTAATCTCGACGGAGTACGTTCCGGGGGCGTAACTCAAAGAGTCAATAGTAATCGTGAACCTGTTTGTGTACGAGTTACTCGAGTTCAGTATTGTTTGATTGATTGTTGTGACGACGAGGGAATTCTCGTTTTTGACGACTCCTGTAAACGTGTACACTTCGCTCGTACTGTTTGTCGGGATGGAGACTTCGACGGATGCTTGGTCTCCTGTGGCGAACGTGTTCTTGACTGATTTTCCGAGGGAGTCTTTCATCGTGATGACTGGTTGGAATTGTCGTACGTGGAATGTTCCGAATCCTTTGAAATTGTTGACTTCGAGGAAGTAGTATCCATACGTGCTCGGCGCAGTCGTGCTTGTCGTACACTTTCCGTTGTCTCCCGTCGTGCAGTTGAATCGAGAGAGTATTGTTTTTGTAGAGTTTCTTACAGTTCCATTGATGGTAACATTAGGTATGTAAGATATTCTGTCGCCGACATAGGATATCGCTTCGACGATGATGGTCACATTCGCTCCTCCTTCGTAGATGAGGTCTGCGGAGCTGACGGTAAGGAGGTCGAGCGTTTGGGCAACGACTTCAATTTCTGTTTGGGTCATCCACGTTGTTCCGTTCAAGTCAGTATAGTTTGCTCGGAGTTTATACGTTCCTGCAGTGGTAGGGGCACTCAAGAGTTGTGCAGTGGTGGAATAGTCGCTTCTCGTGAAGAATTCTCCACTACTTGTCGTGTTGAGAGTGAGATTGGTGATGGACGCGTTTGACGAGTTGACAATAGCAATGGTGAGGTTGACGTTCGTCGCGGGAGTGTGGTTTCCTCCTTCGTAGAGTGTTCCATTGCTATAATTACTTAAGAACAAGAATCCTCGAAGTTCTATTCTTTCGCTCGTCGCATAGACTGTTTTTGAGGTGTAAAAGTATAAGTCTGTCGTGTACGTTTCAGATATTGAGAGAACAGTAGGGATGGCGAGGAGTATAAAGACTAGTAGACAAAATGGAACTATGACCGACACCGATTTTTTCATCCTCTTTTTTCTCCGCAAACGTTATACAAAACAAATAAAAGTGTACAACAGTACGACTCATCTGGAAATGACAGGTATATAAACATTACGCCTTTTCGTGAACATATGCTCATCAAAGAATTGAATATTGATAAACGAGTGATTGACCATTGGGAACAATCACAAATAACTTCACTCAATCCAGTTCAAGAAAAAGCAGTTCGTGCAGGAGTTCTCGACGGTAACAGTGTTCTCGTGTGTGCTCCTACTGCTTCAGGTAAAACGTTGATTGCTGAAATGGCGTTGGCGAAAGCGGTAGAGCAAGGAAAAAGGGGAGCGTACATTGTTCCACTCGTCGCGTTAGCGTCGGAAAAGTTCAAGAGTTTCAAGAAACGATTTGATGGCATCGCACGTGTTGGATTGTTCGTCGGAAAAAGCGAAGAAGACACTCGACTCGACAATACTGACATTCTCGTGTGTACTGCTGAAAAGTTGGACAGTATGCTCCGCCACAATACCAGTTGGGTTCCGTCGCTCGGTACGGTCGTCGCTGACGAAGTCCACCTTCTCAATGATACTGGTAGGGGTCCGACGTTGGAAGTCGTGCTGACGTTGTTGAGATATTTGAAGTCTGATATTCAAATCGTCGCGCTCTCCGCGACGATTGGCAATCCTGAAGAACTCGCAGAATGGCTCAAAGCAGAACTAGTGAAGGATGATTGGCAACCGGTAAAGTTATTGAAAGGTGTTGCTGTAGGGAAGGATGTTGAGTTGCACGAGTA
>CAYHWM010000129.1:0-3527 GCA_964359925.1 uncultured Methanosarcinales archaeon | reverse complement strand
GATTGTGATTGTTGCGGCGCGTTGACGTTTGCTCTATCCACCAAAAAATCCATAGGTACCATCCCCTTTTGTGTTTTTGAACATATATACTGCAACACCGCAAAGTATTTATTGTAGTGCTGAGTCTACTGTTCTTAGAAATCGTTGATGTAAAGGTTTTGCCAAGAACTTTCAATGGTTTCAAGAAAAAGATATTATCTGATTGTTGCCAAACGGTTTGATGATGTCGGTGAACTTTCGCCAAAAAGTTCAATTGATTTCGATTACCTGGATGTAAACATCCTTGTTCGCCAAAACGCGGACGTTTGATATGGGCATTTAAACTACAATACTTCTATATAAAGACTTCTGAACTCAGAAATACACTATTCAATAAGTCATATTCCCACATTCCATATTTCCATAGTCGATATTCTGAAATGTATATTACACACTCCATTTCCGCAAGGTTTATAAATGCTCGAGGTTATCCCTCGACAGGGGTTGACGAAATGGTCAAGAATATCATGAACACAAAAGTGGCACTCAAACAAGTAAAATGCAAGCGATGCAACAAAGTCATCAAGAGCTACAGCCCTATGAGGAAATGGTGCACGGACTGTCGTAAAATCATCGCTCTTGAGCAATTAAAAATGAGGAAAATGGTGTAGGACTCTATGGATCTCAACCAAGTAAAGCCCAATGGTAGCACGAAGTCACCGCTTTGTAAGTGCATATAGCACGGCACCCCTACAATCTGCTCAAGTACAAAAACTCTGCAACCGCATAGCTGTTGAGATAGCAAAACAGTTCGTAACTTCCACCCCCACACATTTCGAACCACCGATAAAAGTCGGCAAAGAGAAAGAAGTTAGTTCATAGGCGACCATTTCAACACAAAATTCTTGTCCATACTTTTCATCTTCTCATCGTTTTTTCTCAAATTTTACCGAGTACAGTAAAAACTCTTTCTGGTTACGTTTTGTGCTGTGCAATGCATCCGGCGAGGGTAGTGATCACTGCCCTTGCAACCGCAGTGCACAGGCGAGGAGAAGTTAGAGTTTTAGGCACTGCTTCTCATCGATAACAGTCTAAGAACGTTGCGACGGGAAGATGGACGCCGACGAGGCCACCCCCCCTCACCGAAACCATTAAATATAACCATCATAATGGTTATTTCTTCATAAAATGTATACTGGTGATGTGAATAATGGTCTCTCTCAAAACGTTCTTGCGCGATAGGAGTGCTGATGCACGAAAACTCTTCGGAAAGAAAGAGATAAGCATTATACTAAAACAACTTGATGGCGTCACGCTCACACAGTCGGAAAAGAATCGTCTGAGTAAAGATATACGGAAAAAATTCGCAGTCATAAAAGAATTGAGTTCGTTTCAAGAAGATTTTTCGTTGAAGAAGGGATCGCGTGTGAAGAAAATAATACGCGCAGTACTGGAAACCATACTTCACGACGAGCTCAAAGATCGCATTCTTGCAGTATTGTTGTTTGGTTCGCGGGTTCGAGGAATGGTAACAAAGAGGTCAGATATGGATATTTGTGTCGTGTTTCAGCAGATAGATATTCGAGAATCGACAACGTTCAGGATTCGAGTACTGGGAAAGTTTGACGATGATGTTGACGTTCAAGTATTCAATGTGCTTCCGCAAAAGATAAAAAGGGCAATCGCGACGAAACACCGGTTGTTGTACAAAACGAAAGAGTTCGACAATGTGTCGTTCACCGTGCAACACCTCAAAATGGAGCCATACCGACGAGGAGAAACATGATGGACAGAATAAGAGATAAAATGAAGGAGATTGAATCGTATCTCAACTACTTGGTTGAGATTACTCCAAAGACTGAAGAGGAATACTTGCAAGATGCATTGACAAGAGCTGCGTGCGAACGGTATTTTGAAAAACTTGTCGAAGCAGTAACGGATGCTGCTTTTTTGGTTATCACAGAAAAAAGGTGGAGTGTTCCAGAGGATGATGTTGACGCATTCAGAATACTATCTGAAAAAGAAGTGATCGACAAAGAATTGGGCAAGCGATTAAAGGACGCGAAGGGTATGAGAAACTTCCTCGCTCACCAATACGCAAAAGTTGACGACAAACGAGTGTACGAAGCACTCGCCGAAGAAATCAGTGACGACGTCCGAAGCTTTCTTAAAGCTATCAAGACATTCTTGTCGTGATGAGTATGCCTTCCGTTCACGTCTCGAATTATGGTTGTTCTGCGAATCTTGCTGAAGCGGAAGCTATCAAGGGAGTTCTCGTCAAAGAAAAAAGATACTCTCTCGCAGAGCAAGAAGATGCTGATGTTCTCGTTCTTAATCTTTGTACGGTGAAGGGAGATCATCAATCGTTGAGAGCTGTTCGTCAAGCGAGGGAAAAAAATCCGAACGCGAAGATCGTCGTAACGGGGTGTGTGACGAGAACGTTGAGAGAGCAAGTACAAAAACAATACCCTGATGTGAACATTACGAACACGAACAATTTGCACCTCATTCAGGAAACAGTTGCGAAAACACTCGACGGAGAATCAGTCATCCATATCGCTGGAGCGAAGGAGCAGAAAGCAAACCTGCCAAGAATACGAACGAACCCAGTCATTAGTATCATTCCCATAAGCACGGGATGCCTCAGCACGTGTTCTTATTGTAGCACGAAGCAAGTAAAGGGAATACTAAAAAGTTACCCGTTGACAACGATCAAAAAGGAATTCGATGAATCACTGCGTGAAGGATGTAAAGAGTTTTGGCTCACGTCTCAAGATAATGGTTGCTGGGGGTATGATATCGGGATGAATCCTGCAGTGTTGTTGAAAGAGCTTTCTCACTATCGTGGCGATGACGAAGAGCAGAAAGACTATCGTATCAGGTACGGTATGACAAGCCCTCAACACTTCTTGAAAGACAAAGAAGCAGTACTCGAAGCATTCCACAATGAAAGAGTATACAAATTCTTGCACCTTCCCGTGCAGAGTGGTAGCGATAACGTGCTCAAAGGGATGAAGAGAGACTACACTGCCGAAGAGTATGAGCAACTCGTTCAGGACATCAAGAAAGAGCATCCAACTATGACTATAGCGACGGATATCATCGTCGGGTACCCTTCGGAATCGGATGATGATTTCGAGCAAACGATAGGCATAATAAAGAATACACATCCTCACATCTCTAACATTTCAAGATTTGCAAGACGAGAAGGAACAACGTCTGCACAACTGCACACTCTCCCGTCGGAGATCGTTCAAGAACGGTCGCGTATCGTTTCAGCGTTGTGCGAGGATATCACGCAGGAGCATATGGAAGAAATGGTTGGGAAAACGGTGAGGGTGCTCGCGAACAATCATCTTCGCTTCGGAACGACGCAATGTAGAAGTAACAATTACTCGAGCATCGTTCTTCCCGAAACCGTGCCTCTCGGAACGTTTCACGACGTGAAGATAACGGGAGTCGGGAGGAAGTATTGCAAAGGCACTCTATCATTATAAGAATACTTTGCAATGCTCACATCTTCTTTTCTATGTATTCCTCAATGAGTT
>CAYHWM010000128.1:0-3549 GCA_964359925.1 uncultured Methanosarcinales archaeon | reverse complement strand
AAGGGTACCTTGTCGCTGATGAAATAGTGTCTATGCGTTTTTCTGAACCGTCAGAGAAAGAACTTCCCCAATATATATTTTATATAATATATATAGAAAGAGTTATATACTGGATAGACTCATTCACAGTTCAAGGTGTTCCGATGATCGAGGGAGCAATAAGATGTCCGTCGCAGAACAAATAGCATTTAAAGAAGTTACCTCCCGTGCAAAAAGATACCATATGTTCGCACTGCTCCACGATTGTCAGTTTCTTCAAGAAGACCTTGAATCACTCATAAACTCTTCAGAAAGAACCACCTCTCTCTGTGAGAAGGTGCTTACACTTTTCGATATGGGAACAAGATATTCCATTTGCTTAGAACAGTATGAAACACTATTCGGGTATGCCGAAACATCGACAAGACAAAAACCATTTTACGTACGAGAACCAGCAGAACCAAGTCTGACTGAAAACTACGCGGAAAGTTTTTTACATTTCAAACTAAAAACCGTGTACGACTCACTTGTTCAGTACTCGCAAGAAATTTTTGAACAGGAAAAAGAAGAAACAGATAGTATTACAAACATTGCTTTGCGAGCAAAAGCAATACACACAGGAAAAAAAGGAAAAGAACAACCATACATTAATGCCATTCTCGGAACGAATAACCAACTCGGATTTTTCCAACGATTAGACGCGAGAAACTTGCCACCAGAAGAACGAGGAACACCACGAGGATACTGGAGGATTGTTATGAGATGCTGGATGCTGAACTTAACACAAAAGAATCATCGCAAAAGAAGAACGATTAAAACATAACGAGGAATATAATGACAAAAAACAAAAAACCGGTTGTTATCTGTCTGGAAGGAATAGTGGGAGCTGGAAAAACAACTCAAATTGACATACTGCAATCAACTTTTCTCAACCAATGCCAAACCATCTATGAACTCAATGACATTTCTCCTATGAAAGAAGTAAGAGAAGATCTTAGAACAACTGGAAGAATAGCAAACCTATCCAGAGAAGACGTGATACGCCTCGCCGATGCCAGAGGAAAAATACACCAAAGAATATTGCAAGAGTCATCTACATCAGTGCTGTTTATGGATCGAGGAATATATACTGGAATGGTTTTCGAATCAGGAAATCTTTCATTGTGGGAGGTTGAAAAGATAAACAATGATTTGGGAGTCGTAATTCCTGACCTTTGTTTTGTACTTCATTGTCCTGCAAGAATTGCTCTTGAACGTATCGACGCGAGAAGAAAAAGAGTTGGAAAGTATTCCGGCAGAGCATTTCACGAAACGGAAGAGTATATCGAAATGACTCGAGAGAAGTATTTCGCAATTGCAAGACGCCGATCGATAGTTCTGGTAGAGACATCAGGAACTGAAAAGGAAGTAAGTAAAAAACTCATTGAGGAGATACACTATGCAGGAATTTTATAATACTCGTGCAGTATGGGGAATTCAGAGAGTATACGAAAAAACTCTCGCGTTTGATACACTCGTGCGAGAAGCATTTATGACTGCAACAATGGGAGAGCAAGTAATACCTCCTATTGTACTATTCGCGTACGGATCTCCGGGGAGATTTGAATTTGCTGGAGGCGATTCTGACGCAGATATATTAATTGTTGAACCTTCAAAGACCCCCGCGGGGGAACGCATAAAAGAAAAACTAAAACGTTCATTACTTTCGCACCAATTTTCAAAAATTGACATTCCTCCTTGGAGCACATACGAAGATATTGATTCTTTTCTTCAAAAAAGTCTCGTTGAAGGAAACCAAGTCTTAGAATCGAGATTTCTTTGTGGCGATGACACTATAAAAAAAGTAATAGAGGAGAAAAAGAAACAATTTGACTCTCCGAGCAGAGAAATAACAAACATAGCGTTTAACAGACTCTACTTTGATCAATACTTCAAACAACGAGTGAGAAATGGTTCGAAAAATGTCAAATACTGTAATGGCGGAACGCGAGACTTTTTAGTATTCTACTGGTACAACCGTCTGTGTGAGAAAACACGACGACAACTCGAACACCACAGTCAGACCAATCGACCAAAAGTACAAGAAGGAATAGAACAATTGTTAGAAGAGGGAACGATAACTAACGAACAATTCCAGAAACTTATTACTGCGGTAAATTGTCTTATGGAACTACGAACAGATATTCTTCTCGTTAATAGAGAAACTTCAGATAGAGGAATATCTGTTTTGGATGATGACTTGATAAAAAGATTACAGGCAACATATAGGTATCCTCATTCAGCAAATGTGAAAAGTTTTTTCGACGAGGTAACTGCCACAGTGAATAAATCAGTAAACATTGTATGGGAAAGAACATTGAGAATAGGTTCTGAACTGTACGAAGAAGGATGGAAAGATAACGTTAAATCTGCCCTTTCAACGCGTACATTACGAGAAGAGAGAGAACGACTCCCCGACACTGACACGACAACAAGAATAGCATTACTCTGGGGAGCCACAAATGCAAATGATAAAGACTCATTCGAGACTTTTTCAAGAAGATACGCAGGAACAAGAGAATGGGGTGTTATCGCGTCCATTGCTTGCAGTCCTTTGTGTAACACGAAAATGTTACACGACATTGGAACAGGAATCGCAAAAGAGAGAGGGTATGAATACATATTGCGAGTTGTGAGCAGAAATAGAAATACTTCTCCAGAAACACTGCAATCAATCGCCCAAGATCCAAAACTGGAAGAAAGGTATACTGAAGTGGCGAGAACCGCATTGCACTTTGGAAATCAATATGCGAACAATTTATCGTAGGAAGAAAAGAAACATTTTTATTGTATAACGCAGTTTATCTCTTATGAACATTATTTTCGTCCGCCATGCAGAAACAGAAGGAAATATTACTGGACTCGTTCAAGGCCCCGAACACCGCGGGTTCACGAAGAAAGGGCTTGAAGAAGCAAGAACCATCAGTGAGAAACTCAAAGGAGAGCATTTTTCTTTCGCGTACTCGAGCGACAGTCCTCGATGCAAAGAAACTGCTGAAGCGATCAACAAATTTCATAACCTCCCCATCAAGTATACCTCAATACTACGAGAAAAGTATAACGGAGACTTCACAGGAAAAAACTACAAAGAAGTAAACTGGAAAGAACTCGAAGGAACGTTCGAAGAAAGAAAAGTCAAGAATGGAGAAAACCTCCAAGAAGTACGAGAACGAGCACGATCGTTCATCGCAGAACTACTAAAAAATCACGGAAACAATGACTCCATACTTGTCGTCACCCATGGAGCATTCCTCAAAATACTCATAGGAGATCTCCTCGGAATAAACATGCAAAACTCGATCTTCCGCATTAAAGTAAACCACTGCTCACCAATACGAGTAACATTCAAAGACCAAACGTTTGAAAACGCAATGCACAAAAACATACCAGTGATAGAATTGTAACGTTGAAACAGTATACGCGAAACGTCACCTCGTCGAGAAATAGTACTCTTCTTTCTCGCTGACCAATTTAATCGTGAGCGTCCCGTTCGTCAATCATCGTTCACTACCCCCTTCGAGAAGCGGAGAG
>CAYHWM010000127.1:0-3562 GCA_964359925.1 uncultured Methanosarcinales archaeon | reverse complement strand
GGCAGCCGCGAGCACCACTTCTCGGCGCAGGGCTTCACCGTCACACACTTCACGACGTATAGCGTCGAAGAAGGAAATGCTTCATCACCACAGACAATAGTACAACCATCAGGAGGTGGCGGAGTTCCCTCCACTGTCGTTCCTCAATCGTTCACTATTCTTAACAAGTCGACGCAGGAGTATATCGTCAAACAGGGAGAGACTGTTCGTGGAGAGTTCGCCTTAAGGAACAATATGCAAGGGGCGAGAACGTATGTTATCACGACGAACCTTCCCGGAATGGTGTTTTTTGATGCTGCTCAAGTTTCCATACTTGCTGGAGAGTCTGCAACTGTCCCGTTCAGGATTATCACTCAGAATTCTTCGAGTCCTGCATTGTACGCTGTGCTCGTAAGAGTTGATGATGGTTCTCAAGTTCAAGAGTTTACATTGATCGTGAGCGTTCAAGAAAAGCAACCGTTGTTTGATGTGAGCATGCGAACGAGTACTGGTAGTAACGAGTACGCTTCGGGAAAGACTGTTCCACTGAATATTTCTATCAAGAATCTCGGCGATGCGTACCTTCTTGACGTACTCCTCAAAATACAATTGTTGAACAGTACAGGACAACTTATCTCTGAACAAACAGAAAGTATCGCCATCGATAAAGAACTCTCACTCTCGAGAGAAATCTCGCTACCAGAAAACCTCCCTGCAGGGAATTACATCGTCAGCGTTACCGCAACGTACGAAGGGAAGCAAGCATCGGGAAGCATTCTCATCTCAGTAACAAAAGAGCCTGAGCTTCAACTCGCAATTCAGCTACAACGATTCATAAAGTCGAACTGGCTCTTGCTCCTCATCGCGCTCCTCTTCCTCCTGTGCGCCCTCACATTCTTGTTCTCGACGTTGTACTGGGTGAAGAAGAAAGAAGTGTGAAAATATCAAAACAGGAAAATGTGAGATTGCAATATCATAGTCTCACATTCTCATAATCGCACATTCGCGTAATCTCACAGTCTCATAGTTAGTATCACGACGGACTGTCTCCTGTCGCTACTGCTTGAAAGCTCACTGAGTTATTGTAAGTTCCCGCGTTTTGTCCTGCTGGAACGTCGAGGTAGAATTTGAGGTACACTGTTGACCCGTCGGTAATACTTGAAGCTATGAGTGTGTCTGCATAGTTTGTTGTGATGCTTCTATAACTTGTTCCCGGAACTGTCGAGTTTGTCGTGTTATACGTGAATGTTTGATTACCAAGACCTAATCTCGAACCACCGCCTGACGTCAAAAGATCACCATCCGCTTTCATATACAAGTCAACATTCGCTCCTGTAGCACTTATTGCGATGTCGTACTGTGTAACTAAACTCGCGTTGTTCCCATTCGCTCCCTGCTTCGTCGCGGGAATCGTACTCACCGTCCAAGAAATCGCAGACGAAAGCGTCGACGATGAAGAGACGGCTATCGCGAGTGATTTGTTTACTGTTAGGTTGAACGTACTCGACGCTGTTTGACCATACGAGTCATTCGAGAATACTCTCCAGAACCACACTCCTTCCGGTAATGCTTGACTTGCGTTCGGAGTAAATTGTGAAAGTGCACTTACGTTTGTGAGTTGAAGAGTCGTGAACGTCGTCGTATTGCTGATTTGAATCGTGTACGTGACCGTATCACTATCCGCGTCCGTGGAGTCTGACCAGTTGAACGTCGTCCTATTATTCGCGGTGACGGTGTCATTTGACGGAGTGGAGAGTGTAGAAATTGTCGGAACAGTATTCGCAACAACGAAACTAAACGTTGGAGTAACGTTCACGTTACCAACGCTGTCGTTGAACGTCCACTTCCACCGAACCGTTTGTCCTCGAGTGCCAACAATAGTTTTGTTTTCACTGATCGTTGCGCCAGAAGTCCATACAACTGCAGAATCATCAGCGAACGATCCCGAACCGTTATCATAACTGAATATTTTGTATCCTGTCGCAGTCTCATCAGTCAACGTGATGTTGTAATGGATGAGTGATGTCGTATTTGTTGTACTGCTGGCGTTTGTCGTGTTTGCACTCCATGTAGGATTTGTATAATCAAGTTTTATCGTCGATGAAGCGGTCGTTTCCGTATTTCCTGCAGTATCGTTGGACGCGTACCGAGTGTATGATGTTCCTGCTGTCAATATTTGGTACGGCGAACTGTACGTTGTTGATGGAGTGCAAGAATTGATCGTGTCCGAGCAGTACAGTATCTTATCACACCCTACTCCAGAACCGTCAGAACACGCCAGAGTAACAGTCACGAAAGCGGCTTTCACGAGCGTGTTAAACGTGTACGACGCGCTATCATTCGTTACCGCTGTTGGTGTCGTCGTCGGAGCAGTAGCATCTATCGTGAAATTTCTCGTCGCTGATTGATTACTATTACCTACTGAGTCGTACGCGAGAATACTCCAGTTATGAGCCCCTGCAGAGATAGTTCTTACGAAGAGGTATGTCGTATTTGTAGCACTCGTGTTCGTCTCGTTCAAGATTCCATTAATGTACAACGTAACATTGTTCAAATTGTTATCGCTTATTGTGGCGTTGAACGTGATGCTTGTTGATGATTGAGCGTAGTTGACTGATGGATTGTTGAGAGTTACTGTTGGATTCGTCGCGTCGATCGAGAGCGTTCTCGTAGAGCTCACATTCATATTTCCTGCAGTATCATTCGCGTACACTTTGTACGAATATGTATTGTCTGAGAGTCCTGTTTTTGTGACGTTACATCCTACTGTCGTCGCTGTAGCGTTTTTCGTCATTGACTGATTCGTCCCCGCCCACTCGAGGAGACACGCATCGACGTTTGAAGCAGTGTCTGTAACGCTTACGTTGATCGTTGCACTTGTTGATGATTGTGTAGACGCACTATCAGGCGTTTGTCCTTGGTACGTGATCGCTGGAGGTGTACTGTCTCCTCCTTGAGCTATTGTTACAGTTACTGACATATTGCTCGTGGCAAACGCAGGTATTCCTGTAGTATCTTTACATTGGATGTTCCAGGTATACGTTCCACTCGCGAATGGCACAGTAATATTCGTGTTCGATCCTGAAACCATTGCAGTCGTAGACGCATTTGAAGAAAATGTTCCTGAAGCGTTGTGGTAGAGTGTGCAAGACGAGAGAGCGTTCGTTCCAGCGGTTGCAGTAAAGTTAAAATCAACAGGTGATGAAGTAACTGTTCCAGCATCTGCTGGCGCATTGAGTGTTACTGATGGAGCAACTCCTATTAAGAATTGGTTCGTTCCTAATGTTGTCGTGCTTGTTCCGTCTGTCACGTTTGCTTGCCAATAATATGTTCCGTTGCCTAAGGAATATAATGTTGCTATTTCTGATGCGGATAGTGTTCTATTCCAAATAGCTAATTCGTCAATATCTCCATTAAAAGCATTAGTTCCGTAACTATTAATATCTCCAATAATTAAATTAGCATTGCTTACAGTCATTGCTTGTGTAAGAGTACAATTCTTTGTTTGAACTCCATTAACATATAATCTTGTTTGTTGTTCGGTATCGTTTCTTGTTGCTGCAACATGCACCCATTGTCCTGC
>CAYHWM010000126.1:0-3626 GCA_964359925.1 uncultured Methanosarcinales archaeon | reverse complement strand
GGGAAATGAATCAGCGGTGCAACGCTCTCGAAAGAATGTTAAAACTCGTACCAACGCAGTGTGGTGATGTTGTTACGGAAGGAGGCACTTTTATTCTTATCAATGGGGTGGGCATTTACTTGTCGGTTTCGAGGAGTGGTTCTACGTGGAACTATGATGTACACTTGAGCAGAACGAACGGAGTCGCGGCGATGGTGAATGCAAGAACTGTTGCGAATGCTCTCGCAAAAGAATTGTTGTCTGTCGAGAGGTTCGCGTACGCTATCGCTGAACGCATCGCGGTAGCAGAATCTGAACAATACCGTTCTCGTCGAGAAAGAGAACTCAAAAAAGCATTCAGGGAAGTGTGAGGGGGGAAAAAATTGTAATTACTAAAGGAACTGTTGATGAGTCGAAAGTGAACGCTTTAGAAAGAATGTTGAAACTCGTTCAGACGCAGTGTGCTGATGTTCTTAGCGATCGTTTGGAGTTTGAACTTGGGAGTTTTCGGTATACTGCCACTCTTAATGTTACCTTATTTATGACACGTCGTGATGACGCGAGCGAGTGGAAATATCTCGTTCTTGATGGTGCTGAAGATTCAGGAATTCCTATTCCTGCACAGGAAGCTGCTCGGCGTCTTTCGGTGTATGTTTCTGACGTGTTTGATATCGCTCATAAATCTGCCACTCATCTTGCGGAAGCAGAAGCGAAAAAATATCAAGAGACTCGTTTCCGAGATTTGAGGAAGTCGTTCAGTGAATCGTGAGACTGTTTTCAGTATTGAGGATTTTCGGAGTGTTACTCTACTTCTCCAAATAATAATTCTCTTATTTCTGGCGACAGGTCGTCAAGTGATGTCGTTTCTCTCATTCTTTTCGCTCTCGGGTCGTCGGAATCGAGGAGTTCGTATGTTCCGCCAACGTTGACGATGGTTCCTCCTCGTTCTGAAAGAATTTGACGTTGTGCTTCGAGGAATTCTTTAGGTAGAGGATTCTTTCCTGAGGAGTTATTTCCATCGATGATGAGATACATTCCTCTTTCTTCTTCAGGAGTCAATGGAGGCGCTTGAGAGTCTGCCATTCTCACGCCTTCTTGAATCTTGCCGCTGTGTCTGCGATGTCTATGTGTCCGAGCATGATGGCTCTGCAGCAGTATCGTTGGATGCCCATCTCGTCGAGTATTTTCTTTGGTGCTTCTCCTTTCGCAGTTCTTGCTTTGTATGATTCCCAGTGGTGGGCTATTGGTTTTCCGCAACTCCAGCATCTGATTGGTATTATCATTGGTTCACCTGTATGATGTTTGTACTTTTGATCTTGCTTTTCCTCTGCTGTTTGGCTTTCTTGATTCTCGTTGTCTGATATCCGCAACTAATAACGTTCTATCATATTCGAGGAATGTTTGTCGTAATGATCTGTCGTGGAGTGCGAGTGCTTTTCCTATGACGAGTCTTGCAGCTTCTGCTTGTGAAGCGTTTCCTCCACCTCTGGTGTTGATGGAGATGTTGACGCTGTTGGTCGCGTCTCCTGCGAGCGTGAGTGGTTCTTGTATTCTTTCTCTGTACATTGCTGGGGTGAATGTTGAGAGGAGTGCGTGGTTGAGTCTTACGATTCCTGTTCCTGGTGTGAGTGTTGCTCTCGCGATTGCCGTTTTTCTTTTTCCTGATACGTGGATCGTTTTCGTCATACTATTTTTCCTCCTAATGCTTTGCATAATTCTCTGAGCGTTATTGATTCGTGAGGTGTTGCTCTTCTCATGCTGATGACTTCTGTTGTCGTGAGTCCTGCGGGTCTTGTCGTGTAGCATCGTATTTTTTTGAATGCTTCTTGTCCTCTCGTGTGTGCTCTTGGTAGCATTCCTCGGATGATTCTTTTCATAACTCTTTCTGGTGTTCTGTCGAGGAATGGTCCTTTGTGCCATTTTCCCATTGTTTGAATGCGGTGGTATTTCGCTATCGTTGCTTCTTTTGTTCCAGTAATGATTGCTTCTCCTGCGTTGATGACGATGACGTCTTCTCCTAAGAGTGTGTCTTTTGCTGCTCGTACTGCGAGTCTTCCAGCTACTGCTCCTGCAGCGTCGTATACTTTCATCCTATCACCTTCACGTTTGTCCCTTTCGGGTGTTTCGTGATGAGTTCTTGAATCGTGATGCATGTTCCTTTTGCTGAGATGACTTGTTGTCGAGCGCTTGTTGAGAACGAGTTTGCCGCAACGGTCAACTTTTTAGTGAGGATTCCTGCTCCTAATACTTTTCCTGGAACGATGATGATATCGTTATTGTTTGTTGTTCTGTCGAGGTGTGATACGTTGACTTCTCTGTGGTGTCTTGTTGATCGTTCAAGCTCGTTCGCTACTGCAGTCCAGAGTGGTGTCTCGTTCTTCCTTCCTTGTTCTCTGAGCGTGCTGATGAGCACGTTGAGCTCGTTGTTTGTTTTTCTTGTTTTCATGGTAATGTTGTGATTCGTATGCAGGGGAAGGGGTTCGAACCCTCGCACCCACTACGGGACTAGGCCCTCAACCTAGCGCATTTGGCCACTCTGCCACCCCTGCGTGCTGTATCATGATTGTGAAGCTCGCGTTGCCTTTTCGAGTGCGGTGGCGAGTTGTTCTAGCTCTCGTGAGAGCTCGGTGAGTGCTGTTATGATTGTTTCTTTTGGGCTGAGTTGTCCGTAAGGTTCGTAGTGGAATATGAACTCTTCAGGGTTGTCTCCGACGGTTATTGGTCCTGCGTGGAGTGCTTCGAGTGATGCGTTTTCAACGAGTGCTTTCTCGAGTTTTTTCTCGTCAATGACGAGTTTTCCTTTGGACACTGTAAAAATGTCTATTGGTGATTCTTGAGCGAACTGTTCAGGATTGCTTACTTTTTTGTCGTCAATCGTGATGATGGGCGCGTGTCGGTACCATGCTTTTCCTGGAGCGAACTTTGAGTGTTGCATTCCTGTTCCGAGGATTGCTGTTGCTTCCATTTCTAATTCTTGTCCTTTCAAGAGTGTGACGAGTGGCGTTTCTCCTTCTACTGGTATGACTGCTGGATCTTTGCTTTTGATATCTTTAGAGTATACCGTTTTTGGCCCTTTCGCTTTCAACGTCATCTTGAGTGTTGCTTGGGCTGGAGCGTCTGTGATTGGTGTTGCTCTGTCCCAGATGGTGTAACTTTTTAGGTCTGTCGTGAGTGGTAGGAGTCCTAATCGGTGTGCGAGCATTTCGTCGTACAGGATGGAATTGTTTTTTCTGAACTCTATATACTCGATGGCCATTGTTGGTACGAGTTCGTGGATGCTTCTTCTGAGAGCGTTCATGAGTGCTGGAGTTGCCTTCTTGAAGTGGAGGACTACTCTTCCGGTGATGGTGTCTTTTCCTATTTTGGTAAAGCTCGTCATAGTTTATACTCTCCTTCCTCGTTTTCCACCCTTCTTCCTGCACCCTCCGTGGGGGTGTGGAGTGACATCTTCGATGAGTCCTATTCTGAATCCCATTCTTGAGAGTGCTCGTACTGCTGCTTGTGCTCCTGGTCCTGGATTGCTTGGCCCGTTGTGACCTCCTGGAGCTCTGATGCTGATGTGTAATCCTGTTATTCCTTTTTCTTTGATGATTTCTCCTACTTTTTTTGCTGCAGTCATCGCGGCTGTTGGTGAACTTTCGAGTCTG
>CAYHWM010000125.1:0-3655 GCA_964359925.1 uncultured Methanosarcinales archaeon | reverse complement strand
AACTCCACAATCTACTACACCTCACACCAACAGAAACCTAATATGTCCCACAGCCCAAACTTAAAAGAAACAAGTTCTGAAGTTCTCACCCTTTCAACTCCCCCACCACGTCCTCGATAACATCAACAGCGTACGTTAGTTCTTTCCTCGTCGTGTAACGAGATAGACTGAACCGTACCGTTTCTCTCGATTCTTTGTCAGAGAGTCCTAACGCTTTTAGAACGTGTGAAGATCTGTCTTCGTGAGCGTGACAAGCACTCCCTGCAGAAGCAGAGATTCCTCGAGCGTCGAGATGACCGAGAAGAAGAGCTGATTCGATGTTCGGAAAGCGAACGCTCACAATGTTCCAAGAATGTTTCTTCACTGTGGAGATTGCTCCGAGAGACCACAACTTTTTTTCAAACCATCGAGACCTCTCCGGTGCACCATTGAGCGACGACCTTTTGAGAACGTCCATCGCCGTCGCGAAACCAACGATCAAAGCGACGGGCAGAGTGCCGGAACGGAGACCATACTGTTGACCACCGCCGAGCATCAACGGTTTTGAAGACCACTCTCGAAGAGCTAAACACCCAATACCTTGAGGTCCGTGAATTTTGTGAGCTGACAAGGAGAGAGCATTCAGCCCGAGAGTTTTCATACTCAACACGTCACCGCTCGATGAGAGCATAGCAGGAGCAGATTGAACAGCGTCAGAATGAAACACTCCGCCCATCTCTCGCACAATCTTTGAAATATTTTTGAGAGGAGCGATCGTTCCAACCTCGTTGTTGACGTGCCCTACAGAAACGAGACTTTGAGATGGCAGATGATGAAGAGTGGAGAGTGGAATGACTCCTTGCCTATCAACAGGCAACACTCGACCTCGCTCCCTCTTGCAAGGTTCGAGAACGGAAGAATGCTCAATGGCAGTCGTCATAACTTTCTGCCCGTTCAGAGCGAGATTGTTCGCCTCAGTAGCTCCAGAAGTGAAAACTATCTTCTCAGCGTGAAGAATACTTCCTATTCGTTCCCTCGATTCTTCGACTATTTCTCGAGCAAAAGAACCATTCCTGTGAGTCGAGTCAGCATTACCCACAACGGCATACGCGTCAAGCATTGCTGAACGAACTCTCCTGTCAAGCATCGTCGAAGCAGCGTTGTCCAAGTAACTCTCCATACTGCGAAAAAACGAACAATAACGTTTATAAACACTCCCAAAACCCCAATAGTATGGTTCGAGGAAGGTACAGAAGTAGGACGTTTCGCAGGGTAAGAATAACGACTACTGCGGGAGAGAGAAAAGTCCACTTCGAGAGGAAGAAGAACGGAGCGCCACAATGTGCAGACTGCGGAACGACACTCAAAGGAACAGCTCGAGGAACTCCTCACCAAATACAAAAATTGTCAAAAACTCAACGAAGACCAGAAAGACCTTACGGAGGAGTTCTCTGCAGTGCTTGCACGAAAAAGAAAATAATCGGCCAAGCGAGAGCAACATACCAAGGAGAAGTTGGTAACGACAACACTTCCTACACTATCGGAACACTCTGCACGAAAACAGTCGGCAGAGATGCTGGAAAATTATGCGTCATCATCGACACGTTACAACCACCTTACGTCATGATTGATGGACAAACAAGAAGAAGAAAGTGCAACGTAGAACACTTAGAACTACTACCAAAAAAGTTAGACATTAAGAAAAATGTGAGTCACGAAGAAGTCAAACACTCATTCAAAACACTCGCGATCACACTTGCTGACAAGAAAACAAAAAAGAAAACGACAAAACCGAAAAAAGGAATGAAGACGAACACTGAAGAAACGCCAAAGAAAAAGTGAAAAACCCCCACTGGACAAGTCACCGAAAAGTATATAACACTCAATCTTCTACATGAATAACTAAAGGAGGATTTTTTATGGTTGAAGATGAGATTCCTGCAACTGTTCATACAGTGCAGTATTCTGACTCTCGCACGATGAACCCTCTTTCAGATGAAAGTGTTGATTTTGTCGTCACGTCCCCACCCTACCCTATGATTTCAATGTGGGACTCAACATTCTCACAACAGAATGAAAAGATAAAAACAGCTCTTGACAATGAACGAGGAGAACTCGCTTTCGAGCTTATGAATGTAGAACTTGACAAAGTCTGGAAAGAGATGTATCGAGTCCTCAAAAAAGGAGGCATCGCGTGTATTAACATTGGTGATGCGACGAGAACAATCAACGGAGTATTCCAACTCTACCCGAACCATTCGAGAATAACACAGTATTGCAGAAGTCTCGGTTTTCAATCCCTCCCGACAATTCTCTGGAAAAAGCAGACAAACGCACCGAACAAATTTATGGGTTCTGGAATGCTCCCACCAGGGGCGTATGTCACACTCGAACATGAATACATTCTCATACTACGAAAAGGAGAAAAAAGAGTATTTGAAACGGAAGAAGAAAAAATAAAGAGGAGAGAAAGTGCGTTTTTCTGGGAAGAGAGAAACCAATGGTTCTCGGACATTTGGATTGATGTGAAAGGTATACGACAACAATTAGAAAGAGCACATACTCGAGAAAGGAGCGGAGCATACCCTTTTGAGCTTGCGTATAGACTTATCAATATGTTCTCAACAAAAGGAGACACTATTCTCGATCCATTTTTAGGAACGGGAACAACAACAATTGCGGCGATAGCTTCAGAGAGAAATAGCATTGGTTTCGAAATAGACAACACGTTTCAAAATCTGATAAACACATCAATTCAACATTCGCTACCGTCTATAAACCAGTATATTAAGAAAAGAGTAGACCGACACCTCGAGTTCATAGAAGAACGTGAAACTGAAAAATCAAAACTTCAGTTCTTCAATACACATCACGGATTCAGAGTTATGAGTTCGCAAGAAAGAGAAATAAAAATAAAACCAATTTTATCAGTATCAAAACGAAACAAAAGTTTCATCGCATGCTACGCGCCTGTAGAGAACATACTCTCTCAAGCTGAGAAAACACGTTTGAACACTATTGAACGACAGGAGAAACTTTTAGTTCACTGAAGGGAAAACTATGGAAAACTCTTTCAAGATAACAAGAAAAGAATTGTCGAAAGTTGCGGGCTACACCGCAAAACAGTTTCCAAAGTACAGTGCCTCAATCATAAACCTTCTGAACAGATGGGCACATGGGACTGACGCGAAAATTGTCGGTCAAATGTCTGATGTGATTCACGAATGTCCGCACAAAGAATATGCTGACTGGAAAACTTGGTATTTGAAAAAAACATCCCGAAGCACTAAAGAACGCAACAAAATTGATTTTATCGAAACTCGTTGAAGTAGAACCTACCATCAAAAAGATTGATGAACAGTTGGTGCGACTATGGGTTGAAGACCTTGTTATTGACAAGAGTTTCTGGGGGCTCAAAATACAAGAAGCAATACTGCTACGTCTTGAAATCATAACTGGGAAAAAATGCAGGCTTGCTACGGCAAAAGAAGAATCCAAAGGCATAGATGGTTTTATTGGAGAAATACCCGTTCAAATAAAACCTTCATCCTACAAAACCGCATCGAACGTGAAAACTGAAAGATTACGATGTGTAACAATATACTACGAAAAGAACAGTGACGGAGATTTCATAGTTAATACTGCTGAAATGTGACTCGGGAATGATCTCTTCATT
>CAYHWM010000124.1:0-3660 GCA_964359925.1 uncultured Methanosarcinales archaeon | reverse complement strand
TCTCTAGAAAGAATTGCGGGAGATTGTTTTTTTCTCATTTCTGTAGGCTTGTCAGCTCTTGAGTGTTGATCGGCGAGTACCTGAAGAGTACTTTTCAGTCGAGAGTCAGATACGAACACGTCAATGACTGCTTTTGGGCTATAGATTTGTCCAAAGTAAGGCAATCCCTGAGTGTGATCGATATGTTCATGACTGAAATAGATACCAATAGGTGGAAGTTCTCCTGCACGTTCCTGCGCTTCTCTACCAAGAGCGATGCCAAGATTTCTAATGCCTGTTCCTGCATCGACGATGTGTTGCGTTCCATCGCCCCCCGTGATTCCTATACATGTTGTATTCCCTCCATATCGCACAGTGTCCTGTCCAGGTACTGCGGTGCTTCCCCTTACTCCGTAAAATGTTAGTTTCATAGTTGTTCACCTTCTTCGTGTTGTTCTCAGCTGTCCCGAGTATTCACGTATCAGTTCTTTGTTTATATAAAACAATTTTCCGTATTATTTGCAAAAACAAAAAGTATTTATATTAAATCTTCTTTTTTGCCACTTATGAGGTCAAAACTCCCCCTCCTTGATGTGAAAGGAAGAAAAATAGTGTACGAACTCTACAAAGACTGCAGGTCATCAAGCACACACATTGCGAAAACAGTAGGACTCTCCCGAGAAGCAGTCGACTATCGCATTCACTCGCTTGAACACCAAGGAATTATCACAGAATACATCGCACTTGTCGACACCCCACGACTTGGATACTCAACATATAACATCTACCTAAACCTGCAAGATTGCGACGACTCCGACGAGAAAAAAATAAGAACATACCTCGTCGACCACCCTTACACAAAATGGGTCGTGTCATGCTCAGGACGATGGGACATTATCGTCTCCGTAGCAGCACAAGACGCATCACACCTCAATGAATTCTTACACGAACTCGTCAGCACGTTCAACAACAAAATAAAATTCTACGACATCCTCTCGACACTCGGAGTACACAAAGATGCAGACATTTCACTCGTCATACGAGAATCAATACCCACACTCAAAAAAGGATTCGCCGCAACACCACCATCAACCATCCTTGCACTCGACACCACAGACAAAACAATACTCTCGGCATTGAGTACGAATGCTCGCGCAAACATCGTCGACATCGCACGCTCCACAAAACTCACACCAGAAGGCACGAGATACCGGATAAAAAAACTCGTTGACGATGGAACCATTCGAGGGTTTCGAGCAGTTCTTGACGTGACGAAGTTGGGGCACTTATGGTATATGTTGTTGATTGAAACATCCCCCCTCCCTCACGATGTTGAGAGAACGTTTGAAACGTTCTGCCAGTCTCACAAAAATATTTTCTTCTCCGATAAACTCCTCGGAAAATGGCAAATACGAGTCGAAATACTCGCAGACGACCACGAACACCTCAACAAAGTCATGAGAGACGTAAGAAACCTACTCTCACACTACCTACGATCCTACGAACTCATCATCATCTTCAAAGAATGGAAACAAGTATCGTTCACGAAAGGGATGGGAAAGAATTGAGCAATTACCTTTTCCGAAGATACTTCAGCCGCTTCGCTTCCGACAATCTCTCTATCGCGTACCGTAGCATCGTTCTCGGCATCGCGGTTGCGTTCTCGTCAAGGAATCGAGTCAATGTTTTCTCGTCGCGCTTCCCCACTTCTCTCAACATCCAACCGCACGCTTTGTGAATCAAGTCGTGATCGTCGTTGATGAGAAGTGTTGCGATGCGAAGTGTTTCGTCAAATTCTCCCTTCGCTATAAACGCGGCAGTCGCAATGATAGCTATTCTTCGTTCCCAAAGATTGACCGAGCGAGCAAGAGTGTCAAGAATCGACGAATTCTTATCAAGCAAGTATGCTCCGAGAATCTTGTGAGCGCTCACGTCAACCAAGTCCCAATTATTGACTCGTTTCGCGCGAGAAAGGTAAAAATCGACCACCACTTTTTTCTCTCCAGAACTCCAAGAAGTTTTATACTTGTGCATAAGTATGAGAATCGAAGCGAACCGTTCTTCGTGAAACGCCGACGAGAGATGGTGATCGAGTTGACCCAACGAGAGATGATAATACTTTTTCGCAACGCTCCGCACCACGGGAACGGTCAACCCGAGAAACACGTCGCCATCACCATATTCTCCCTTCCCCGTTTTGAAGAATCGTTGCAAAAGAATGGCCTTCTCCTTATCAGCGTACTGCTGAAGAGCTTCCGTGAGTGACTCCATACACTCTTCCATCCTCAACAAGTTTTTTAAACGTTCGCTTTCAAAAGAAAGGTTATGAACATCGTTGCATGCACGGACATCCACGAAAACATCACTGTTCTTACGTCCGTCAGAAAGCTCGCAGAAAAAGCAGACATTGTCGTTTGCTGTGGAGATTTCACGATAGGAGAACGAAACATTCAAGCAATGCTTTCCAAGTTTGAAAAGTTCCCCGTGCCAGTCCTCCTCATTCACGGAAACCACGAAGCAGAAGAAGACGTCAGACTGTTGTGCAAAAAGTTGAAGAACGTCATATTCATCCACAAAACCATAGTACGATTTCAAGAAGTAACATTCGTAGGATGGGGAGGTGGAGGATTTTCTCGTCGTGATCGAGAATTTGAGCGATGGTGGCAATCTCAAGACATAGACTTGCCAGTGGTCCTCGTCACTCACGCTCCAGCATTCGGAACAAAACTCGACGCACTCCACAAAGGACACGTAGGATGCACGAGCTTCACAGAATTCATCGCCGAAGTCCAACCAACACTCGCACTCTCAGGACACATCGAAGAAAACAACGGTAAGAGCGATGTTCTCGGACTTACGAAAGTTTCTAATCCGGGACCGAAGGGGAAAATGTACAAGATACTTGTCTGAGTGCTTTGTTCACGCACTCTACCGCCCAATTTCTCAAGAACAACGCTCCAGGATAATACTCAACGTTATGATGTGCGTACACGTGAAAGTATTCTTTTTCTGAAGAACTGGAACTATCGTCCTTGAAACAAAACGCTCGTGCTTTCTCTTCAGAAAACAACACATACTTGTTCCTCCCTGAAAGAACAGGAACTCGATAATTCGATCCACCTTGATTGAAATATAAACTACCACCATAACTTCTCTCAATACAAAGAGTATGAGCAAACCCATTACTCAGATGATACGACTCAGGTTTCCAACCAGGACTCTTCAATCCTAACAACCCATCAGCAAACTCCATAAACGAAGGACGACGAGAAAGAAACGATTTTTGATACCACTCCCTCGTTTCTTCATCAGTAACAGTATCACAGTATGCAGTAAATTCTTCAAACCACTCCCACGCGACGATAGGAAATACTTGTCGAGGAATAAGAGGAGAAATCTTTACTCCTTCAGAAAGAAGCAACGGGTGTATCGGAACATGAAACGACGTACCATGAAGAATAGGTAACTCTTCTTTTCTCAGAAACAAGTCATCAAGAGATAGAATCATCGTTCTAACACGCTCTCCACGTGATACAAATACCTCGTGATAACGGAAAGAAGAGCGCACGCTTGTTGCGGAGTGTCAACGTTATGACTTTCGTAGACTGGGCGTTCTCGGTCGTCGAGGTTGAGGTGAAGTCCTGCAGCGTTACCGGGAACGACGACGAGGTCAAGAAGGCC
>CAYHWM010000123.1:0-3707 GCA_964359925.1 uncultured Methanosarcinales archaeon | reverse complement strand
CACACCACCAACACAACCAGCGTACGACACTAAAACTCCCACCAATGGAATCATCACGAACAAAGCCCAACAAACAATAACGACAACAACAACAGAAACAAATCCCGAAACGTGCACCCTCGAAATCAATGGACGCAACGAAACAATGCAACGAACAATAACTACTTGCTCTCAAACAATCACTCTCGCAGAAGGAACAACAACATACAAAGTTCACGTTATTGACGTTGCAGGAAACAAAGCAACAAGCGAACAACAAACAATACTACTTGACACAGCACCACCAACAATAACTCTCCACACGACGAACGGAGAAACAACACTCCTCGTCAAAGACTCCATACTACTACCACTCAAAGCAGAAGGAACAGGAACAGCACTCCAAAGCATCACTCTGGAAACTCCAACAGGAACAATCACCATCCCACCAGTAGCCGGACAACCAGATGAATACTCACTCGCCGCAACTCCAACAGCTCTCGGATGCGCAGAAGGAACGTGCACGAGAACTATCACTGTTACAGATAGTGCAGGAAATACTGCAACTCAAGATATCACCATCATCACAGACACGACCGCGCCGATAATCACTATCAACACTCCAGCAAACCCCGCAGTCTTCCAAACAACAACACAAACACCAACAATAACACTACCATTCACCGCAACAATAACCGAAGAAAGACTCTCAGGAGCAAAACTATACCTGAACAGTTCAACACCACAACCACTCACCGTCACGAACGGAGCAATCAGCCACACAGCAACACTCACACCAGGAATATACTCTTGGAGCATCGAAGCAACAGACCAAAACGGAAACACTCGACGAACGACGAACGGAACAATCACCATCCTCTCACCAACACCACTCCCCGCACCAACGATCACTCTCCAAACACCATCAGATCTCACGACAATCCAAACAACAACACAAAATCCGACAGCCATCGTGACGTTCACAGCGACGATCACGAACTCAACACCAGTTACTGTTCGAGCATACATCAACAGTTCAACACCAACACCTGCAACTCTCGCCGGCACTACTGCGAGCGTGACGAAAACACTCACGACCGGAACATACCAATGGTATTATGAAATCATCGACCACAACGGAGCGCCCATAAAAACAGACAATAGAACGATAACACTACTCTCACCACTCCAAGTATCAACACACCTCGCAGTCATACTCACACTACCACTCGCGAGCAACAGCTACAAAACAGGAACACTCACCATCCCCATACTCTCAAACACGACACTCACCAACCTCACCTACAAAACGACAACAGGAACAGCCATTAGTGAATGGAAACAACTCACGAAAAACAACGAAACAAACTGGACATTAAATCTTCCAACAACAACACTGCCTGACGGGACGACGACGATAACACTCAACGCGACCAGCGAAACGACAGCAGGAAAACTCGGCGCGACACAAGACATCACCATACGCATCGACAACACACCACCAAGAATAGCAAGCAAAACGATCAACATCACACCAACACTCGTAACGATTAACCTATCACTTGCCGATGACGGAGTAGGAGTAAAATCTGCAACGTTCAACGCAACACTCTCAAACGGAAGCACGATCAACCAACTATTCACGACGACAGACGGAGAAAACTATACACTCACATTCTCATCACTCACACTCTCGAATACAACATTCAACATTTCTTACACGCTCACAGACTTTCTCAACACGAGCACGACCATCAACGAAACAACACTCAACAACATTACAGCATACCTGAATATGCCGAATGTGCTGAATGTGACGAATACGACGACTGTGACGAATGTGACTGGAAACACGACGAACACGACGACTCCAGCAAGCACGACGACAAACCCTTCAACACCAGCATCCTCATCATCAGCAGGCGGCAGCTCATCAGGAGGCGGAGGCGGTGGAGGTGGCGGAAGTAGTTCGGGAAGTAGCAGCGGTTCTGCTGGTTCCGGTGGAGGTTCTGGTGGTTCTGGTGGAGGTGGAACGACAAATGTGCGCAATATGCCCAATGTGGCGAATATGACGAATGTGCTGAATATGACGAACGACCTCCTCATAGACCAACCAACAACGACAACTCCGCCAGTTATTGAACAACCACTCCAAACAACAGAAACTCAAGCAATAACAAAAAAAGTCAACACGACACTCATCATCATACTCTCAATCTTACTCGTTATCGTACTCGGACTACTCGGATTCTACTTGTATGAACGAAAGAATATGAGAATGTGAGAATATGAGAATGTGAGAATATGAGAATGTGAAAATGTGAGAATATGAGAATGTGAGAATATGTATATATCATAATTCAGTCATAATAAATACGATGAAAACTCCAGATAGCCAAGGACTTTAGTCCTTGGTTGAATGGAGAACGTGTAGGAGTTTTCAGCGTCCTGAAATGCGCTTCAAAAGAAATCGTCCGATCAAGCAGAGTTTTTCAAACCGCGGTAGGACGATTTCGCGAATTTCATGACTTCTCATTCGAAGACGTTGACGACAACGGAAAATTCGACGTCGTCGTCATATCAGATACTCCAGAAGGAGCAACAGACTCCATACGAGAAAAAATCGTCGGAGAACCAATCGTTGACAGGATGTACTCTCTCCTTTCCGAACGACGATACAAAAAAATAACGGGCCAAGACTACCAACAAAAATCACAAGAACAACAATCACTCGAAGACAGAGCAAACACTCCAACAACACGAAAAGAAACACCGTTAGAGAACTGAATGAGAAAACGTTGATAGCGAGTGAAGTGTGTGACTGTGATAATATGAGAATGTGGAAATGTGAGCTTGTTTCTTAGTACAAAAAGCTTATAATACTCTCCTCCATTACATACTCTATGGGGGCGTTGTTCGTTCAACGATAAATTTATGACTCAAGTATTCGTATACAGAAATCAAGGAAACCATCGAGAACTTTCTTTTCGAACGCATAGACATACGCGAGAAAGAGAACTAACAGAACATCTTGATTACCCTGAAGAGATAGCTCGTGCTATCCGTTCAAGCAAAATGCAAGTTTTACAGATTCAAACAATACTTGGAGAAATGGCTCCTCCACAGTATCGCACAATATGGAGCGGCGGAAATCCATCGCTTGACTCAATCTACTCTTATCTATCAAAACCAAGCGATAAAGAACTTGCAGGCGTAATATGCATGCAAACTCAGCTTCTTCCAGACGGCACTCTTTCTCCGGAAGTTGAGGTCATGGAATTTGATTGTTGGTCGGAACTCACTGTCGAATCAACAAGGTGCATTGTTGGTTCACAGCTCATAGCAGGACACCTCACAGTTCTTGGTGAAACTTGGAGGATGCAAGACTACTGGAACAACTCATACCTCTTAGGAGACTTCCTCGAGCAGTTCATCCCGACAGGATATCAAAGAGGACCAATACAAAGTAGTATGGACTGGATACACCGACAAACTGGAGAAATATTCGAAAGCCCAGAAGTCATCATACACCCAGAAGCAATACACTTAGAACACTCAAGACTGCTCTCGTGATACACTCTTCAAATCACGCAGACCTATAATCTTCAGAACTACCCGTACCTTGCGATCGTTCCTGTCGTCGACCGTTGTCGATACGATACTGCTCGGCAGTATTTAACTGGTCAGCAACTTGGTAGAATTGGTCTCGAGCAGTTTCTGAAACGTAC
>CAYHWM010000122.1:0-3744 GCA_964359925.1 uncultured Methanosarcinales archaeon | reverse complement strand
ATAACTTTTCCTCGAACGATTAGTTTCCCTCTCCCCGTCTCGTACGCTTCACGAACACCCATCCTACCACAAATAACCCCACCAGTAGGAAAATCAGGAGCGGGAATAACAGTCATCAAATCACTCACCGAGCACGAAGGGTTTTCGAGACAAAGCAACACGCCATCACACACCTCACCCATATTATGTGGAGGAATATTCGTAGCCATACCAACAGCAATACCAGTACTCCCATTCACGAGCAAGTTAGGAATCACCGTCGGAAGTACAAGTGGTTCTTTGAGTGAATCGTCAAAATTAGGACCGAACGCCACCGTTTCCTTACCCAAATCTTTCAACAGCTCCTCAGAAAGTAAACTCAACCGCGCCTCCGTATAACGCATACTCGCAGGACTATCCCCGTCGAGCGATCCAAAATTTCCTTGCCCCTGCACGAGAGGGTATCGTAACGAAAAATCTTGAGCGAGACGAACTAACGCATCATACACCGACGAGTCACCATGAGGATGATACTTACCGAGACAATTGTGCACTACCATTCCATTGGCGATGAACTCGTGACTTTCTCCTGTTTGAATATCGTAGGTTACTTCAGGAATGATTTGTTCTGTGCTTTCTACTTGCAGAAAGAAAATACCTTGCTCGAACATGGCTTTCAAGACTGATGCATATGGCGACCCTATGCGTTCGAGTTTTTTATGCATTCCCCATTCTATGATTTGGCTTTTACGCAATGGTTTTTGCTGAATCTCTTTTTCGTATCGTATTTTTGAACCGTTAGCATATTTTATTCCCATTCGGAATTTATTCCCTTGAACATCAGCATACCACCCTCCTTTCCTGTGATACTTGCTCAACTCTTCAAAAAGAACTCCTCCAGCATAAGGTACTTCTTCAAAATGTGATTTTCCTTTTCTTTGGAAAAGAATTCTCTGAAGGTGCTCATTCTTTTTCTCGTTATACACTGTCACGCAAGTAGCTATTTTTTCTGCGTGTACCCCTGTCCACTCAATGGAAAAAGAAGGAAAGTTTGAATGAATCGCTCTCCCATCCATCATGTGGTCTTTCTGTTCAGACTTTAGTTTTTGTCCCAGTATTCCGAGTTGTTGTGTGAGGATAAGAATTTGGTCAATCATTTTTTCAGATACTGAACTATACGTCACAACATTTCTTTCTCTGTGAACGCTTCCGTCACCGTCAAGAAGTCCTGCGAGGAGAGAAAAAATTACTTTTTTTGGTGACTGAAAAACCATACTGGGAAGTTCTTTTGTTTCAGCTTTGACACCTGCAAAGTTGAAAGCTTTTGAAAGAGAAGAACAAAGTTCAGTATTGTTTATTCTTATCTGATACGCAACACTCAAAAGTACCATTCCTGTTGGTGATGCGTGCTCGTACGTTTTTTCTTCCATTGTTGAAACATAACCGAAAGAAACACGCAACGAATCAGAAACTTTTTGCATAACGGGGAGCGAGCACGAGAAAAACGCTATCCTGCCACTCTTTGACTCTATCCACCCATCTGAAAGAAATTGTCCAACAAGATACGCGACGTGTTCATCAAACTCAACAGGAAAGCTTCCCGTAAGAGGAGCTCTCACAGGCACGAGTATATCAGGATATGCCTGCTTCATAACTATCCAGTCACCGGAAACAAGGTCTTTGGCTTCCTTCCAGGTATATTCGAGATTCTTGCCAAAAATTTTAAATTTCTGAGACTGTGTCGCTTTCACTCTACAACCATTAGAAAGAGTAACACTCACTATCTTTTTTGGTGGCATGATGTATACTTCTTTTACTGCTTCCTCCCCTTTTTGAGTATATACCATATCTCCTTTTCTCACGTCGATAATAGGAATCATTCCACGAGTTGTCGATACAAGAGTGTCTTTCGTAAAACACTCTCCCACGATTCTCGCGCTCTTCTTGTAAGGACTCTTATGAAACATACCCAAATCTTGCATCGCGAACAAGATTCTCCTGTGAACAGGTTTCAAACCGTCCCTCACGTCAGGTAACGCTCTCCCAACAATGACTGACAACGAGTACGCCAAATAGGAAGACTTCAACTCTTCTTCAATCACTCGGGGAATCACTATCGTCATAGAATCAACCATTCAAGAGAAGCACGGAAGCGTTTATAAGCGTTTCTCCCCACTACCAGCGACGAGAAAACAGGAAGTGGAAGGTAGAAAGTAGAGGGTAGAGAGTAGATGGTAGAACTACTATCTACAATCCACAATCAACCAACTACCATCCAAAAAACCAACCGAATGCTTTATAAAGCACCCCTTGTTTCTTTCACACAACGCCCGAGTCACGGGGACGAAAGTTCTGTGGCGATCGAGGGTGAACGGTATTGATTACTCGTTCTCTCGTAAGGGTTTTGCAGAGTTACCAAGTATGGCTGAAGAACAAAAAACGGAAGAACACTTGAGGCACATCGTACGAATAGCGAGAACAGACCTCAAAGGACAACTACCACTCGTACGAGCACTCCGAAACGTAAACGGAATAGGTTTCGGACTCGCGAACGCTCTGTGCATCGTAGCAGGATTACCAAAACAAAAAATGATAGGACTACTCGACGACGAAACACTCCACAAGATTGACACCATCCTCGAAAACCCTGGAGAGTACGGAGTCCCAACATGGTTGTTAAACAGAAGACACGACCCAGAAACAGGAATGAACAAACACTTATCAGGAACAAACCTCGACTACCAAACAGATAACGATATCAAATTCATGAGAAAAATACGTTGCTACAAAGGAGTACGACACTCACTCGGACAACCAGTACGAGGACAACGAACGAGAAGCAACTTCAGAAGAAACAAAGGAAACGCAGTCGGCGTAAAGAAAACGAAAACGGAGCGATAAGAATGGGAGACCCAAGAAGAATAGGACAAAAGTATTCAAAACCAAGACACCCATGGCAGCTCCAGCGATTAGAAGAAGAAAGAGTACTCGTCAAAGATTACGGACTTAAGAACAAGAAAGAAATATGGAAGTTGAAAAGTATGCTGAAACGATTCACCGATCAAGCATCACACCTCATCGCAGCAACAGGAACACAAGCAGACAAAGAAAAACAACAATTATTCCAACGATTACAACGATTAGGACTCCTCGGAACACAACCACAACTCGATAACGTACTCGACCTCACACTCACCAGTTTCCTCGACAGAAGACTACAAACAATCGTGTTCAGAAAAGGACTCGCGAGAACAGCACTCCAAGCACGACAATTCATAGGACACCGACACATCCTCGTCAACGGTCAAGCAGTAACGATACCATCATACCTCGTACTCACGAGCGAAGAACCAACAATCACATTCCTACCAACAACGTCACTCGCTCAAGAAACACACGCGGAAAGAGTTCCTATTATCAGAAAGAAAAAGAAGCGAGTACCTCAAGAAGAAGACCCAAGAGGAAGACGCGGAGACCAACGAGGAGGTCAACGAAGAGACAACAAGGCAGGCGGAAGACCGGCGGGACCTGGACAGAATAGGAAAAGAGAAGCACCACGAGGAGGAAAACGATGAGCAGAGATAACGAACGATGGGGAACAGCTCACATCTACGCATCATACAACGACACAATTATCCACATCACAGACATAACAGGATCAGAAACTCTCGGAGTAGCATCAGGAGGAATGATCGTCAAATCACACAGACTCGAAAGTTCACCAACAGCCGCGATGACTGCAGCAAAAAAAGTAGGAGAGATCAT
>CAYHWM010000121.1:0-3964 GCA_964359925.1 uncultured Methanosarcinales archaeon | reverse complement strand
TCACAAACGAACCCTTGATCAAAAGAAAATCGAACAAGAACGCTCTCCAACTCTCACTTTTCGTGAATAAACAACATTTTGAACGAGAAAGAAAAGTGAGAGCTCCCATCATCAAATGACACAAAAAACAATATTTTCAATAGTAAAAAGAATAAATCATTCGTTTATCACCATCAACATCCTCCAGAAAAGAATACTATAAACAACATATCACAGCACATAGTTAGCAAAATCAACATTGTTAAATAATCATCATCAAATATATATTAAAGAGAGCGAAATAAATGACTATGCATAAATTCACTCAATGAAAACATAGGTTCGTAAGAAAAACACTCCACCTCGACTAAAATAACACATCACCAACACGAACAGTTCTGAAACAACGCGATACTCAAAAGAAAAAATAACTGAGTCAAAAATGCAACACTCTGCCGACCACCTGCCACTCCCTACCGGCCACTTCCCACCTCACCACCCCCATCCCCCACTTCCTACCTCCTCCCACCAGCTACTGGCCATCATCCACCAGTTTCCACAATCCACCATCCCACACCAAAAAACTCTCCGCTCAAAGAATTCAATCGCGAGTTTATCGTCGAGAGAACGATTTTCAATCAAAGAAAGAGTGCCAAAAAAAGGAACTACAAAATCGTTTCATCGCTCCGCAAGAGATCACTAACGTTGTAAGTGATAATCACTTAATTCGTTCATTCGTGAACAGGAAGGGGTTTTCGTGACGGAGAACCCTGCCTCGACGGAAAGAACACCTCGACCAACATTGTCGGAATAATGGGAGAAAAGCACGAGTTATGCCGACAGCGAAGGAATAATCCCCGAATGAGTAAAAAAAGAGGGAAAAAGAAAAAAACGAGTTTGCGGAAAATGTCGGAATAATCCCGAAACAGACAAGTTTTCAGACAGCACCACGCGAAACAGGCAAGAAAAAGACCTGACGCAACAAGGGAAACAACAATACAGCAAGAAAAATGTGACGGGACGGCAAAAGAACGAAAACGATTACAACTTCCACTCGAAAATGTGTTGTCGGTCAAACCCTGACACTCGTCGGGATAATTCCGAAAGATTTTTATAGCTCTCCAACCGGAGGAGAACACAATGGTCATCGAACTCAACCACCACGAAGCCCCACCAGGAAGCACGAGCACAGAACTCGCAAAAATCCTCACCGCACGATTCGGGCTCGCACCCAAAAAAAAAGACGGCAACGCGAACATCCACGCCATCATTCTCGAAGTGTACGAAAAGAAAAAACAAAGCCTCAGAGAAAAGAAACCGGAACTCGGACTGATGACCGTCGAAGAAATGGCACTCCACGCAGGAGTCAAACGACAAACAATGTACGACTACCTCCACCGATTCCTCGACCTCAACATCCTCAAAAAAACAAGCTTCGTCAACCAAGGAAAAGTCATCATCGGATACGAACTCAACGGAACCACCCTCGAACAAGCATTCCAAAAAGCAGAACACTCCATCCACAACCACCTCACGACGAGCTTCACGATCATCAAAGAACTCCAAAACCAAATCAAAAAAGAAAAACTCAGCACGGGAACACGAGAAGACACCACCACCGAACCCCCAACGACAGAACAGCAAACACCATAACACTCTCCACGATCGCTCACCCGTTAAAAACAAAAGTCGTACGTAACGTTTTTGGAACAATAATGCTTTTAAATGAGTGTTGAGTTTCCAGAGCTACCACAAAAGGGGTGGTGTCATTGGAACAAAAGGTCATCCAGAAAGCAGACCAACAACCAGCAGAAGTAGGTTCGTTGCGGGAAGAACTCGACGATTACCGCGAAGCACTCAACGAAAACACGAACGAGATACAATCAAACTACGAATACGTCTGCCAACTCGACGAAAAACTCAACAAGCTCAACGAAAAACTCGAACTCATACTCTCCATCATCGCGAAAAAAGAAGAACAAGAAACGCCAAAAAAGTTCACGATAGCACCACTCACGAAAAAAGAAAAAGAAGTATTCGCCGCGCTCTACACGATTTGTGAAGAAGAAGGAAACAAAGTCACGTACAAACGACTCTCGGAACGATCAGGATTCTCCGAAACGCTCATCTCCTCCTACATCACAAGCTTCCTCGCAAAAGGAATAAAACTAACAAAAAAATACGAAGAAGGAATCGTCATCCTAAGCCTCGACCCAGCGTTCCGAGAAGCCCAAGCAAAAGAAAACATCGTCGGAGTAAACACGTTACTCTCGTACTGGATTCGAAACGGGTAACTACGAGAATGTGCGAATATGAAACTGTGAGAATGTGAACGTACGAGAGCATAACTACAGTTCCAGCAGTTCACGTTCTAAGAACAGAAAACACCTTCTCACGACCCTCATTCGACAACGAAAACTCCTTCTCCACCTCGTCCAACAACCGGTACAACGTACTCTTCGAACACAACCCCTGCTCGTCAACAAGAATCTCACGAATTTGCAACGCGGAAAGACGACCATACTTCTGAACAAGAGAACGAATCGACTGCTTCAAGAAATCCTTACCACCACGATGAACCTTACGCTCCACACGCTCCTGCAACGACGAACGAGCACGAGCACCAGACGACACGGAAGACGCCTGCTCAACACGAGAACGCATCGAGTCCAACGCTGACACCACCTTCGGAATCTCGGCCTCGACAGAAGCCATTCTCGACTCCAAAACATCAACCCTCCCCACCTTCTCCCCGAGAGCGCCCAACGAAGAACGAACACTGTTCTCAAACTGGCCAAACTGCCTCAACGATTCTTGATGTTTCTTCTCAACCATCGACGAAACAAGAGCAGTCGTTTCCTGATGGATTTGAGACTTGAAACCAGAGAACTGCTGAGCAACTTGTTGAGCAACAGAACCACTCAGCGAGCCACTCATTTCCCGAGAACGAGCATCATGATGAGCGTGAACAGAACGAACATTCGCATTCACTTTCTGAAGCTCCGCTTGCAAGTACGAAATCCACTGCCACGCAAGAGCCATCTCACTCGGCAAAACAGGTTGAGAAACGCTCTGAGAACCAGTCTCAGAACCGCTCTCTCCGCCCAATTCTTCACCCCTTTTCTTCCAAAACCACCACATAACAACTCGTTCAGCGACGCTCCATTTATAAAGATTTCCCTCCGAAAAGGAAGGTTAGGGGCAGGTAGTGGGGAGTTGGTTGTGGGACGTTCCCAGGACAGTCTCAGGAACTCGATGGGAATAGGAATGGGAATAGGAATTTTCAAATCCTCGACGAGAAAATCAATTCCCAGACCCGAAAATAGGACTACTTGGGAATAGAGTGGGAATGACATGGGAATAGAATAGGACTACTTGAGACTACTTGGGACTCAATAAGAACAAGTTGGGACTACTTGGGAATAGAGTGGGAATAGGAATAATTCACTCTCCGACGAGAGAAAGAACCACACTATATAATAGTGGGACTACTTGGGAATAGAGTGGGAATAGCAAGCAATCCTTGGAAAAAACGCAATAATTAAATAGTAGTATACCAAAACGACACCCATAGCGGAGTTTAACTGCTTTGAAAGGTGATGGGTACCCCACCAAGAACCCATCCCTTTTATTTTTTTATCCAGTATTGGGACGCTATGGGCACGCGTGAATGAGACAGTTAGGGGAAAAGGTGCCAAAAGTGAGGGTTTCAGAGGGGTGTAAATGCTCAAAAAAGACCCATAACTGCCCACTAAGGCACCAAAATAGACAAGTATAGACAGTTTAGGGGTTTCCATAATGATCACCAAATCAAGAATAGCCATCATTCTCAGCCAATTAGAAGGGTTTTATTCACCAAAAGTGAGAGTTGAACAGTACACTACAGACTCAGAAATAGCCTCAGACTGGCTCTGGAACGCCTTCCAACTCGGAGATATAGAAGGGAAGACCATACTCGACCAAGGAGCAGGCACAGGAATCTTAG
>CAYHWM010000120.1:0-4027 GCA_964359925.1 uncultured Methanosarcinales archaeon | reverse complement strand
ACAATCACAATCGTACGATACGGTTGGTCAGGCGAACATTAAAGTCATCGGCGCAGGAGGAGCAGGCAACAATATGGTCAGCTGGCTCTACAAGCGCGGTGTGAAAGGCGCAGAAATATTTGCGTGCAACACCGATCAACAACACCTCAAGATAATAGAGGCTGATAGAAAATTCCTCATCGGAAAAGACGTCACGAGAGGACTTGGTTGCGGAGGATTCCCACAAAAAGGAGCAGAAGCTGCACAAGAATCACTCGCTGAACTCAAAGAAGTACTCAAAGGAGCAGACATGGTATTTGTCTGTGCAGGAATGGGCGGAGGAACAGGAACTGGATCAGCACCCGTCATCGCTCAAGTAGCGAGAGACATTGGAGCAATCGTCATAGGAACTGTAACAATGCCATTCAAGATAGAAAGAGCACGAGTGGACAAAGCAGAACACGGACTCGAGTTACTCCGAAAATCGTCAGACACCGTCATCGTCATCGACAACAACAGACTCGTCACCATCGCAGGAAACTTGCCAGTACAGCAAGCATTCGCAGTAGCGAACGAGCTCATATCGACGATGATCAAAGGAATCGTCGAAACGATAGCAATCCCAAGCTTAGTCAACCTCGACTACGCAGACGTGAAAGCGATCATGACGAACGGAGGAGTCGCAGCGATCGGAGTCGGACACAGCGACACGAACAACCGAGTAGAAGAAGCAGTCAAAGGAGCACTCGAAAATCCACTCCTCGACATCAGCTACGAGGGAGCAACAGGAGCACTCATCCACGTCGTAGGAGGACCAGATATGACCCTCGAAGAAATCAACAGGGTCGGAGAACTCACGACGAAATCACTCGATGATGATGCAAACGTCATCTGGGGAGCTCGTGTCAGCGAAGATATGAAGGGAAAACTCATGGTGATGACTATCATTACCGGAGTCAACTCTCCATGGATCATCGGAAAGACCGCGAAGAAATCCTCGGCGAGCAGAAGAGTTGCAGAGTCAGAACTTGGAATCGAACTCCTCAACTAGGACAAAAAACGATCCTTGGTTCTGTGCCTTCCCGCAAAACCACCCCAAACTAACCCCCATTTAGGGAAGGCCGAAAAGCGCGCCCCTCGACGGTAACGTTGAGGGGACATTTTTTTCTTTTTTTTGTTTTCAAGTATGCTACTTCTTCTTACACACGGCTACCAGCGTTGTACCGAATACTTCGAGAAGGAGCTTATTGTTCTGCAACCACTTCGGAAACACTCTTCTTCCGAGGAGTTTCGTGTCATGAAGTCCGAGAAGTTCGGTCTTGACGACTCTAAAACCATTCTGACTGAGAAGCCCTCGAAGACCTTTCCTCGAGTAACGAAACTGGTAAAAAGGAACACCCCCCTGTTTCCTGTGGAACTCTTTCCGACGGAGAAGAGGAGCTCGGACCGTCGAAAGAACGTTGATGAACGGAACTATGCATAACAGCTTTCCGTCGTCCGTCAACACCCTCCGCGCCTCTGAAAGAATCTTGTTTTGGTCATCATCACCAAAATGTTCAATCACTCCAGGAGAAATATAAACTGTAAAACTCTTGTCTTTGTACGAGAGCTTCCTGCAATCCATTGTCGCGAAACAATGAGCAACGTCAGGCCGAGATTCTCGAATCTTCTTAATAAGTCTCCCACTATAATCAACGCCGAGAATATCAACACCACTCTCTTTCAACGCGATCGCCAATTTCCCCATACCACAACCACCCTCTACTACTCTATCATCAGGAGTTATGTGCTTCAATAACAGAGCGAATATTCTGCTCTTCTTCACGAGAGCGACCCTCTCAGAAATATTGAGCCCCTGAAACTTCTCCCACCAGTACTCCTCCGTTGGAGATTGCTTATGTTGAGCTATTTTTTCGAGCATACGTTCAAGGGAAAGAGACAAGTTCTTAAACTTTGCCGAGAACACATATGTGGGAATGTGAGAATGTGCGAGTGTGAGAGTGTGAGAATGTGGGAATGTGAGAATGTGATAGTATGGCGAAACGCAAGAACTCGGAACGCAGGGGAATACCTTATGATACTATTGCTTCCTCGTACGACCAACTCCACGGAGAAGAACAACGAAGAAAATTCAACCTCGTCAAACACGCCATCACGGGAAGTGTGCTGGACGTCGGGTGCGGAACTGGTATCGTGTGGAAAGAATGGAAAGGAAAACCAGTCACGGGCATTGATCCCTCCCAAAAACTCATCGAGCAAGCGAACCACATCACGACGATTCTTGGGCGAGGAGAACTACTCCCATTCCCCGACAAGAGTTTCGACACGGTCACGTGCTTCACCGCACTCCACAACTTTGACGATTACCAACAAGGACTGGAAGAAATGACTCGCGTCGCGAAACAAAAAATTATTGTTACACTCCTCAAAAAAAGCAAGAAAAGAAAAGAAATCAAAACACGCATAAAACAATTTCTGGTCGTCAAAGAAATCATCGACGATGAAACTGATGATATCTTCGTATGTGAACCATCTCATGCGATACGACGAATAGGTGTCCCAAAAAAAAGAAAGAATTAAAAAATTAAAAATAAACATAAGAATTAAGATAAAAATAAAAAAGCGAAACACATAAATACTCATCGCACAAAAATATTTCAGAAAAGACAATGAATGGACACACCGCGCAAAGCGCACAAAAACCAACAGAGCCAAAATCGGCAGACTCTAAACCTGCAGAACTTCCTGACGTCGGTCCCCAAGGAACTGTCTCTCCGACGAGCAACCCGAAAAAATTCTTGTTTGTATCGTATGAGAGTCTGAGCGGAGACCTCGCGTGGCAAGTGAAAAAAGAAGGTCATGATGTAAAAGTATTCATAAAAAAAGATACTGATAAAGATGTCTACGATGGTTTTCTCGAAAAAGTTGATGACTGGGGACAGTGGAAAGACTGGGCCGACGTCATCGTTTTTGACGATGTAGGATTTGGAGAGCAAGCAGATATCTTGCGACGAAAAGGAAAATTTGTCGTCGGAGGAAGCACGTACACAGACAAACTCGAAGAAGACCGAGGGTTCGCTCAAGAAGAACTCAAAAAAGCAGGAATGAACATTCTCCCACACTGGGACTTCCAAAACTTTGACGAAGCAATAAATTTTATCAAGACAAACCCTGCACGATACGTTTTCAAACCTTCAGGAACTATCGCCTCTGACCAAAAAGGAATATTGTTCTTGAGTCAAGAAGAGGATGGGAAAGATTTAATCGAAATCCTCGAGCAGAACAAACAATTATGGGCTAAAAAGATAAAGAATTTCCAACTACAAAAAATAGCTATCGGAGTCGAAGTTGCTGTCGGAACGTTCTTCAACGGTTCAGACTTCATCTATCCTGTCTGTGTTAATTTCGAACACAAAAAATTGTTCCCGGGAGACATCGGGCCATACACTGGAGAAATGGGAACATTAATGTTCTGGGCTCAAGACAATGAACTCTTCAAAAACACTCTCCTCAAAATGAAAGAACCACTCGCTCGCTCGAAGTATGTCGGATACATCGACATTAATTGCATCGCGAACGCGAAAGGCATCTACCCACTCGAAGCAACATCACGATTCGGATACCCAACGATCAGCATCCAAATGGAAGGAGTCATCAGCGGTTGGGGAGACATGCTGAATGCTATCGCTCGAGGAGACAAGTTCGATTTGAAAACGAAAAAAGGATTCCAAATAGGAGTCATCGTCGCAGTACCGCCATTCCCGTATGAAGATAAGAACGAATCTTACATTTACAAAGACCTTTCTATCCTTTTCAAAAAGAAAAACATCGAAGGAATACACCTCGGAGATGTCAAAGTCGTCAACGGAGTATGGACAGTCGCAGGAGACTCAGGATACGTGTTGGTCGTCACTGGTTCTGGACTCACCGTCGAAGACACTCGAAAACAAGTCTACACTCGACTGAACAACATCCTCATCCAAAACATGTACTACCGAACAGACATAGGATATCGATGGTCAAGAGACTCTGACAAGCTCCACACGTG
>CAYHWM010000119.1:0-4053 GCA_964359925.1 uncultured Methanosarcinales archaeon | reverse complement strand
GGACAACCCCCCGTAACGTGCCAGCGTCGAGACATAGGGGATTTTGACCTTATGGCGCTTTCCACGTACAAATTCACCAAAGTTTTTTAAAGACGATAAGTATCGTCTCTCGTATGTGGGTTGCAAAGATTCGTTTTAGTAGTAAAGGAACGCTTATCGGAAATAAGGCACAGCATCACAAAGTCACTGTTTTCGGTTTTGCTCTTTCTTACATTCCTGAAAAAAACTGGATTATTGTTCATATTGCTGGAACAATTTTTGGAAAACCATCCTCAAAAAGGAATTTCTTCAGAGATTTGAAACGTGAAGAACGAGTGCTTGATTTGGAAAACTATGGAGACTTTTTTATAGGAACTATCAAAGAGCCAGAATACACGCGAGAGATATACAACAGCAAGATCATTCCTCTCGCTCCAGCACTCATCTCTGAAGACGGATACGAAATCATCACCTTTGGAAGTTTTCACAGAAAAATTCTTGAAGGTGTCGTGCAAGTTCTTTCTGAGAAGAGAGAAGGAAAGCTCATTTCTTTCCAGGAAAAAAAAGTGCACTCGGTTTCTATACTGCATATCACTCCAGAACTGACAAGAAAACAAAGAGATGCGGTGTTCCTCGCGATAAAAAATGGGTACTATCACGTTCCGAGAAAGATTGATGTTCAAGGACTTTCAAAGATTGCGAGAACAAGCTTTTCCACGTATCAAGTCCATTTGAGAAAAGCAGAAATGAAACTTATACCTTATTCTTTTGAATAGGGACACGATATATATCGCTATAAAGTTTATACTGCTTCGCAGATTTTCTTCTTCGGGGGGCAGTATGAAAACTATTGATGATATTCTTTCCAGTGAAGAAAAGGAAGTATACACTCAAGGATGGAAATCTATGACGGGAAAGTACTCAAAACTGCCTCCTTGCGATGTTCACTCGGGGTTTCCAGTTCTCGGAAGAGTATATCGTTACCCCGGAACGAAAATCTTCCGTTCGCACGTTTTCTCAAGAAGAATGCGAAGAGTTGATCCATATCATCTTGCCAGTGAATGTCTGCAACCATTCTGGCACGCACAACATTACCTTCTCGTAGCAGAACAAATGTATATGGCTTGCGCCCAACTTCTTCTTGGTGAAGAATGTAACCATTTGATGGCAAAAGATGTTCCTGTTGAATTTTCGTGGAAGAAGTCAATACTATGGAACGACACAATCTCCGTTGAACTTATACGAGAAGATCTCGGAACCGTCGGAAGATATCAACGCGAAATCGGCTATTTCACTTTTTATTCTGATAGAAGTGGGATTGTTTTGTCAAGAATGAGTGCAGAGTCATACTGGACGCCAAGGGCATACGTGAAAGATATGACACTGATACGTTCAGGAGACGCAAAAGCTGTCGACGATCTCGAGAGAAAAATTCGTGCGAGAGAAACTGCACTCAAAAGACTCAACCCACCAAGGAAGCAAGTACTATCAAGCAGTGCCGAGCTCATCGACTGTTTGAGAAAAGGAATACTTCTGGAAAAAGAAATTCACGATTACTTCTCGAATTTTGACAGTGCAGAAGAATAAGAAAATACTTTTCTCTCTTCTCAAGTGTCAACAAGTGTTTATATAGTGGTGGCGCGGATGGATGGTGTACTCATTGCTTTTTCTGGGTACAATAGTTTGTTGATAAGAGGTGTGTGTTGGGGAAATCGTTGGTTGTGAGTGTTGGCGTAGCTTTGTTCTTGACCCTCACATCTCCGTCGATTCCTTTCATTTCTTCGTCATCTTCAAGTTCTCAAGTGTACGCTTGGGATAATGGTGGGAGGTCGAAGAGTTTGAAAAATCCTGCGTATGGTGTTCACGATTGGCTTGCGGAGAGCTCGTTGAATCTTCTTCCAAAAACTGACGAGCGTGGAGAACCGAGTAGTAGGTATGACTGGTTGAGGAACAATCTTTCTTCTTTTCTTATAGGCACGGAAGCTCCCGATAATGCGACTATTGCCAAAAAGTTTTTTGGAAGAAAAAGAAAAGAGTTAGCTACACCTTATGGCGATCCTTTCCGTCATCACGTGTACAACCCTCTCGAGGAAAGAATCGAAGATGGTCTTGATGATGTTGGAGCTCGAAGGGCGGAGGAAGAGTTCAGAAAAGCTATAGACGCGCTTATCGCTGGTGATGAACGATTAGCTGCGTTCTATGCTGGTGCAGGCATACATTATGGCGAGGATTGTTCAAACAAAGGTCACACGACTCCTGATGAGTATGCGAGAGACCACGAAGCGTTCGAGTCAGCGGTTGGAAGAACAATAACTGCAACATCGCTCCGTGACGTGGTAAGACAATCGACGACGTTTCAACAATTCATGCCAGTGACTTCTCCTTTGGAAGACTTATCAGGATATGATGCTACTATGCGCATCGCTCGGAGAGCTTTTGAGAGTAAGGGAACAGTCGTTGACGGAGAACAACAATTACTCCCCTTCGACGATGAAACCGGAAACTATGTTGGTTGTGATGGCTGGTCGAGAGAGTACATCGAAGAAGTTGGTGGAACGTTAGGGTACGCCGTTGAACAATTGTCCTCGGTTCTTCACACTATTACGATGAGAGCCGAAGCTTCAAGAATAACGACTGCAAATATTTCTCAAGAGAGAAGCACTACTGCATCGTTGAGTGCTGTTGATAGTTCTGGAATGTTGTTACTGAAACATCTCCCTACAAATTCAGACCCTGACTCGACGCAAGAACCTCGCGACTGAAATAGTGTTTTCTCCAGTACAGCACTCCTGCGATGCTTACGAGAACGCTCAAATAAAGAATACTTGTTGTCGTGTAAGGAATTTTTATTGTCACGTCGTTTAAGAACCAGAGAGCTCCAGTTCCGAACAGGAACAGGAACGACGCCGCAATTTTTTCAATCCTGTCAAGATGGTGCAGTGGCGCTATCCAGAAAAGTGCTGGAGCGATAAAAATGATGAGTGATAATGCCGTTGTAAGGATGAGAAGAGGACTTCCGAGCGGTGCTGAGATCGCTATACTTCCTATAGCGACGATTCCGAAAAGAGTTCCGAGTTCTTTTGTTACAGTCATTGTTGAGTCACCTGTTGTACTGTTTTACGTTCGAGGATAACAATTCTGCCACCAGCATACACGGGAGTGTGCGTTGTTGAAAATGATTGAGCGACGAGAGAGTTCACTTGCGCGAGTTCTTCGTTATAGTTTTCGAGGAAGATATAATCGGGCCATTCTTTCGTTACAGTATTATTTCTTTGATTCAACGACTTATCATACCTTTCAAAACCCTTCGTCGTTTCGTGCACAGGATAATCCCATAACGTTTCAGCAACCCAATCAACAGGGAAAGAATCAGGAACTTTTTTCGTTTCTATCATCTTCGTCAACACTGATTGAATCTCCGAGTCTTTCAAGAATGCAGAGTCTCTCCACGTCATCAAACAATTCGCTTGACCACAACCTTCAATAAATAATAGTTTAGCAGTTTCTGGAGTGTTTTCTCGAATCCAAGAATACGCCGCCCACTTCTCTTTATCGATGTGCGCTCCCGAAAGCGACGCGGAGAGTGCGGAGTAGGAAGGAAGAGCTATCGCGATGACGAGTATAGAGAGTGCAACGAGAGCGTACTGGTACCATTTTTCTTTCGCGATCATCTTTACTACTTCAGCAATTCCGAAAGCTATCGTTGGAAACAATACGATGATGACGAGCCATCGAGCCCTGCCAAGATAGTGCGGAGCTTTTAATGCGTGCGGGAGAACGTACGTGTAAAAGAAAATGTAGAGCGTGACACTCATCCACTCCCACTGTTTTTTCTTCAAGAAAAACAACAAGAACAATCCTACGAAGAACAATGGAAAGTACCACCACGAAAGAAGAGAAATGTGAGGAGTTGTTAACCCTCCGAGGTAGTCAGTGGAAAACAATGTTCTGATACCATACCATCCAAGTTTGTAATTTGATCCCGTCCACACGTTCAAAAACCAAGGCAGTTCGAATAAGAAAACAATACCTGAAGGAATCCCGAACACTGCTAATCGTTTGAGAGTCAACACT
>CAYHWM010000118.1:0-4076 GCA_964359925.1 uncultured Methanosarcinales archaeon | reverse complement strand
CATCCGAATCGAAACGTTTATATACTTTAATGATTAATGAACCATTAATAATGGAGGTTTCTGTATGATTGCTACTATCAGCAAAGGTCAACAACTCACTATTCCAGCGAGCATGCGCGACTTGTTAGGATTAGATGTCGGAACAAGAGTGGACATAGACATAGAAGATGGTAAAGTAATTATTACGCCGATAGAAGAAGATATTGAAGAACTCTTCAAAAAATCAAAACATATGAAACCAAAAAGAAATCTCACTGCAGAACAAATGGATGAACTCAACGAGATGCTTTTCCGATGAACTTTATCGACAGCAACATCATCGCGTACGCTTTTTACGAAAACGAACACCAAGAACACTGCCAGAACGCACTCCGAGAGGGAGGAATCACGAACACGATAGTTCTCGTCGAAGCGTTTAACATTATTGAACACCAAACATCGAAAGAGCACGCGAAAGAAGCAATACGTTCACTCCTCAAAGCAGGAATACGAATCATCAACACGGACGTCAATCTCGTTTTCGAAACACTCAAACGTTCAGAGAAAACATTACGATTTATTGATCTTCTCCACTACACGACCGCACTCCTCAACGAGTGCGAAGTAATACTATCATACGATAAAGATTTCAACAAGCTCATCATACCGAGAAAAGAACCATCATAATTTTTGAGCAATCTTTTTCTTCACATACGTGGAAAAGTATTCGTAGTACTTTTTTTGTAGTACGGGCAATTTCCAATCTTCTTGAGTGATTACTCCACGACAGTTCTTCTGTCCGCAAGTGCATTTGAAAGAATTGAATTTCGTTCCGAAAAATGCATAGTCTATCGTCAATTCCTCTCCTACAGATATGTCTCGTATGGCTACAAGCTTAATCGATCCATCTACTCCGTGATTAGGGTTGCAAGAGTGATTACCTGTACCTACGTTAAGCTCTTCTTTTCCAGAGGGGCATATAAAAAAATAGTCATCAATTTGAATACCATAATACCCCATCAACTTCCAATATTATTCAATGTCTTTCGTAGGTATGACTATTCCTCCAAGAATCCCTATCACTTCACCTTTTTTAATTTTTGAAACGCAATGCAGACCCTTGCCACTTACGAAAGACTTTCTTACTTGAGCTTTAGGAGTTACATACCGATGAGCCCATCTTTTATGTACATCTTCCATATTGAACAGTCTACGATAAACTTTTTATTAACCTTTCTCTTTTTTCAGAGGCCAAGAGTACGTCAAGTCCTTTCTGACTTGACGGTGAATTGGCGGTAGCTTTTTCTTGAGTGAAATACGTTAGGGGTTTTGGCTGTTGTTATCACGAGTTTCGTCGCGTGATTTCCGAATGTGACCAAAACCACTAACGTACCTGCAACGCTTGAACCGTTGTAAGGTTTAAGACAACCCGTCGAACAGGTATGATCATTTTCGGTTTGATGATTGCTTTTGATAGCGTTAGCTATAAAAAACTTTCCGAGGTGTTCTCTATGAAAAATACTGATACCAGAAATAGTTGGAGTACTTTTATGTTCAAGTGTAAATATTCGTACAACTGCTTTTTGAAGCAGTCGCACATCGATACGTGTATCAACGCGTTCAAAGAATTTGAGCCCCGCGGTTTCAAATTCGGAATAATAAATTTTGGAGGAAATCATACACACTTTCAGGTTGACTTTCCTAAAAAGTACTCTGTGAGTGTTGCGCAAATAATGTTGAAATCCTTAAGTTCTCGACGAATGTTTGAAAAACATTCGGGATTTCGTAAACGTTATCCAAGAGGAAGTTTCTGGAGTGGTTATGAGCATCACCAGTCAACAGGACTCCAGAACTTAGAAGAGTCAGGAAGATACATAAAAAATCAAGCAATACACCACAACATAACAGTAATAGACGACAGACAACAAAAACTAAACAGTTTCATCGTCGAGCGAAGATGCGTCAACGCCCCAACAGGGGCTTGACGAGTAGCTCGACGAAAGGGGATCATAAGGGGTAGAGACCCCTTATTTCACTCTCTCACCGGAACGCTCGGACAGAAATTATACTTCCACACTTGATAGATGTGCAATGTTGAGTAGTCTTGAATGATTCACGTCATCTTCACTATCGTTTTACACTTAGGATACTTGTCGCAACCGTAGAATTGGCCGTAGAAACTTTTTCTTAAGAGTAGTTTTCCTTCTTTGCACTTCGGGCACGGTTGACCCGCTTTGTCGTCAGCAGGTTTGACGTCTTCCAACTTCTTCGTAGGACACTCAGGATTGATGCAGTGCTCTTGAGGTCGTTTTCCTTTCCTAATCACTTTTACGATAGGGAAATTATCCTGAGGGCACACTTTTCCTGCTGGTTGGATCAACGCGTTTGATGGTAGTTTGTACGTTGCAGAACACTCAGGATACGTCGTGCACGCAATAAAGAAACCAAACTTTCCCCTCTTAATAGCGAGATTACCCTTACCACACGTCGTGCAAGGACCAACAGCGCTCAACGTGTCTCTCGTTTCTTCAAGCGTCGTCTTTAATTCTTCACCGATACTTTTTTCTTTCTTCTTGAACACTTCGAGAATCTTCGTTATTTCCTTCCTCGCCTTTTCGAGTATTGGTTCTTCGTGCTGTTTCCCTTCTTGAATAGCGTCCATTTCTTTCTCGAACGTCCTCGTCATTTCTTCATCAGTAATTTCAGGAACGTTCTTCTCGAGAGTTTGCATCGTCTTCATACCAAGCTCGGTCACCGTTATAGGATCGCCGGTCACGTACGTTCTCTGAGCGAGAGTTTCAACAATATCAGCCCTCGTCGCTTTCGTACCCAACTCTCTCTGCTCTAACTCTTTGATGATACTACTCTGCGTGTACCTCTTCGGTGGCTGAGTAGCTTTCTCCTCAATCGTTATCTTTTTTACGGGGATTTGTTGTCCTTGCGTCAATGCAGGCAACGACGTTTCTTCCATTTTCACGTACGGAGCGTACAACTCGTGCCATCCTTCCTTCGTCGTCCTCGTACCCTTAGCCACGAATATTTCTTTTTTCACGTCGAGCAACGCAGTCATAGTCTCTCTCACTGCAGGATCACCAAACGTTGCCAAGAACCTTTTCACGATAAGATCATACAATTTAAACTCTTGATCTTCCAAACCACTCGGAGCGATACCCGTAGGATAAATAGCTGGGTGTGCAGGATCGGTCTTCTTACCATTATTCGGCTGGAGCGAAGACTTTTTGAGGAGTTGTTGAGTAAGAACTGCGTACTCTTTCTGTTTCCCTAACTGCTTCATAATACTCGCAAACCCGATAGCAGGAGGCAATTGTTGCGAAGACGTTCTCGGATACGAAATAAAACCACCCGTGTACAACCCCTGAGCAATATCTGACGTCCTCTTAGGTTTGAGTCCGAGAGTTTTATGAGCTTCCGTTTGCAACGTCGTAAGATCAAAAGGAGTAGGAGGCGCTTGATCATACTCTTTCTTCTCGACAGACTTTACGAGCGCGGTCTTTTCTTTCTTGATGTTGTCAAACTTCTGCTGAGCTTCATCCTTCTTCCAAAACTTATCAATCTCGTGCAACGCTTCAAATGGAGGAGTCGTACCAGAAAAAAGCTCAAGTTCCCAATAAGGTACAGGAATGAACGCAGCAATTTCCTTCTCTTTATCAACAAGAATCTTCAACGCAGGACCCTGAACTCTCCCCGTACTCAAAATTTTGAATGCTCCTGCCTTCTTAATCGCGGACATCAACGCTCTCGAAATATTAATACCATAATAGTAATCCAAAAAATGCCTTGTTTCACCAGCCTCGATAAGCGGGTGGTCAACATGAGGTTTTAGTTTACCAAACGACGCTTGAAGATCCTGCTTCGTCAACGTCGAAAACTCCATCCTCTTAGCATCCTTCTTCCCACAAGCAAACCTGAGAGCGTTGAAACCCAACAATTCTCCCTCAACGTCCTTATCAGTAGCTATGATGAACTCCGTAGCTCTCTTCGACACTTTTTTGAGAAGCATAATATACTTCTTTGTATAATCACTACCCTTCGACACCTCATACGCAGGCAACCACTCAATATCAAACACGGGAGTG
>CAYHWM010000117.1:0-4081 GCA_964359925.1 uncultured Methanosarcinales archaeon | reverse complement strand
AAAGAACTAACAAAAATGATATCAAAAAATATGTGCTAAAAAGCTAAACAAATACATGTTTTGTACTTCTGGCGGTAGGAAGTATCGGTAGCAGTCATATGTTGACCCTGCTTCCGTATCTTCTTTGTGCTCTCTGAGAAAATCGTTTGATTGTCGTTTTGCGCTATACAGCACGTCAGGTCCTCCGAAGTATGCAGTGACCGTGTCCATAGAGTATCCTTCGTAGAATTCGAGGAGCGTTCGTAAGTGTTTTGCGGCAACGATTGTTTGCCAGTACGGGTCGTTGATTGATGGTAGGGCGATGTCATATTGTTGTTCAATCCCTTGAGGTAAGAGCCAGTATCCTACTCTTCCTCGTTGTTCGAGTGGTTCTCTGTCTTTTCTGAGAGCGCACGCTTTTCCTATGGTGGAGAGTAATTGTCTGTCTACTCCTGTTTTTTTTGCGACGAGTCCGACATATGAGTCTGCCATCATATGGTTGTTATCGTTCGGGTTCGGGTCTGGTTCTATCGTTCCGTATTTTTCTTCGTCGCCCATAAAAAAGTCGATGTATTCTTGTTTAGTTATCGCGCATGTTTCTGGAGTGTTATGGTCTCCGATAATTTCTAAATTGTCGTAGCTTCTTGAATCGCGACTCCAAAATCCGAATGTTTGTTCGAGTGCTTTGTTGTTTGACGCGTAGATTGGTGCTTTGGGAGTGAATGATGCTTGGATCATATCTTTGTTGTGAGGTGTTGGTGGTGTTGAGAGGAGTGCTCCTCCGATGAAGAGTCCTGCCCAGAGTGCTACTGCTCCTATCGCACTCCCCATGAGTATTTTGTTGCGTCGTGGTGCTTTCGCGAATGCTTGTTCGAGTGATTGTAATCGTTCTGCTCCGTCGAGTGTTGCGTGGGGGAAACTGGAGATATTCGCAGGTGTTTCGTCGAGTGCTCGTTCGAATTCGTCATCTTCCATTCTGTACAGGAGTGTTGCGAGGTGTGGTCGTTCGGCGACGAACCTGCCTACTGCTTGAGCAAATTCTTGTTCTTCGCATCGCAACAACTCGTTGTACGAAATGTTTGCTCTTGTTGCGAGACTTTCGAGGAATGTTGTTCCTTCGTATCGTGCTTGTTCGAGTGTTCTTTTCGTGTGGAGGAGTGTTGCTGTTTCTTTTGCGAGGTCGTGAGCTTTTGCTTTGTGGTAGAGTGATCGGAAGACTTCTTTTTCTGTCGGAGTGAGTGTTTTTCTTTCGAGCAGTGCCCACATAGTTCCTGCGTGAGCAACTGCTTCTTCTTCGCTTTCTCCTCGGAGTCCTGCAAGGTGGTAGAGTCTGTGTAAGTCGTGGAACAATGGTCCTCTGCTCGCTAAATCCCAGTCGATAATATTCCATTCGGTTCCGTCTCTCATCACGTTGTCAGGTTTCAAGTCAGCGTTCAGTACAGAGTGGTATGCTGTAACTGTTTGGAGTGGTTGAGCGATTGTTGTTTGGTGAACGTCGACGAGGTGTGCGAGTGTTGCGCTTGTGTGCGACGCTGTTTCACTTCCTTGACGTTCCGCTATGAAGTCGAGTCGTTTGACGAATTTGTCTTCGAAGTCCTGTTGCGTGTTCGTGTCGTCTCGGAGTATGGTGTGCGTTCCTGTCCACGTTCGTGGTTGGAAGAGTTTTGGTCGTTTCGTGAATGGTTGTTTTCCCCATCGTGAAGCGTTCAGTACTTTTCTTGCTGTGTGTGATGCTTCAAGATAGTTCCCTGTTACGTCGTAGATTGCTTTTTGTCGTTCGTAGATGTCCATCGTGTGAAGTTCTTTCGCGAGAGTGGAACCGTTCAGTACGTGAGTCGCAGTGATTGCGTGTTCTTCGTCGACGAACGTGATGGGTGAGACTCCTCGTGCTCCAAGTTCTGCGATCGTGTTTTGTACGACGCGTCCTCGATCAAAAGAGTCTTGTTCAGTCACTGCGTGTTCTTTGAGGAAGTATGATATCGTGTCAGTTCCTCCATTACTCGTGGAGAGGTTGAGTGTTGCTTTGTAGAATCGTGCTCTTCCGAACAATGTTCCTCCTGATTGGACGGAGAGTTGCTCGACGGTGATGGGAAGTTGTTCTGATGACGTCGCGTCGCTTTCGACGAGTCGTTCGAGTTCTTGAATTTGTTTCGAGTCTATCCTTCCTCGAGTGACGAGTTGTCGTGCTCCTGCGATGAGTGTTTTTCGGAGTAGAGTCAAGTACGAGTTTCCGAGTCGTTGAGCGAGAGGGTTTGTAGATGGTGTCGTGGTAGTCATACGTCGCCTCTCATCGTAGTGTTCACTGTCTTGAACGTTACTTCGACGATCGTTCCGGGGGATAGTTCTGTTTCGAGTATTTTTGGTATGACGAGTATTGCTTGTTTTCCGTGTTTCGCTATTCGTTTCGTTATCGTGATTGTCATTGAGTGTCCTTCATCACCAAGACACCACTTACTACTTCACACCTACACTGTTGATACATATCGTGAGGGGGAGTTTATAAATGTTTCTATGTGTGACTATTATTAAGTGAGTACATTTTTGAGAAACGTTTAAAACACCGAATGACAGTACAACAGTATGAACCTGAACAATACCAAGAACGAGGTAAGGCAGTTGAAACAGTTGAAGAAATCAACAGGCGGAGAGATAGTCATCAAAGGAAAAGTATTCAAAAAAGTTCTGAGTGACGAAGAAGCGGAGTGGATGAAAAAAGATTTGGAAACTATCCACGCACGGGAACTCAAGAACTTGCCTGCACGAATGGAACGGCTGTATGGAAAGTGGAAGTGAGAAAGTACTATTCCTGCAAGACTACTAATCATTTCCGCAACCCTTAAAACCACTTGTGTATAGTCGAGTATCTATGAGTCTTATTGATATTGGTACAATTCATTCGAGTAAGGAAATTCTCGATATCGCGTTCCGTCGAGCGAATAAGGAGGCGAGGGGTTTGAGGAGTGGTCTTCGCCAACCTCCTGTGAAGAAAGCCATTATTATCGAGCTTGAGCGTATAACGAATGCAGGTCACACGATAGAAAACGAGCTGACTGCGATTGGTGAGTCGTACCCGAGTTTTAACCATTTGCACCCTTTTTATGAGGATCTTACGAAGCTCACTCTTGATCTTGATAGCGTGAAGAGGAGTATCGGTGCTGTTTCTTGGGCTTCGAAGAAGGTTCGTTCTCTCACGATGGATGCTCGTCAAAGAATAAGGAGGTCGAAATCTGTCGAGTCTATTATTCATCATAGGAAAGCTTTTTTCGGGAGAGCGAGTAGTATCGTTTTGCAAATAACGAAGAACTTGGAAGCTCTTGATGACGCGAGAAGAATAGTAAAAAAATACCCTTCGATAAAGACTGATATGCCAACGGTTGCCATCGCAGGATTTCCGAACGCGGGAAAATCAACGTTGCTTACGACGATGACGGGTGCGTCACCAAAAATCGCTCCGTACCCTTTTACGACTCAGAGAATCATGCTCGGGTATGCTGACAACATTCAATTTATTGATACTCCAGGATTGCTTGACCGTCCCGTAAAAAACTTGGTAGAGCGTCACGCACTGAACGCTCTCAAACACCTTTCTCACTTGAACGTTTTCTTGATTGACCCTACGAGTAGTTGTGGTTTTCCTTTCGAAGACCAGTTGAACTTGAAGAACGATTTGGAAGAGCACTATCCTGCTCCGACGATAACGATTCTTACAAAAGCGGATATTGCAACGCCGAAAGAGATAGAAACTGCTCAACGAGTATCGGGAGCGTTACTCGCTATTAACGCGAATGATGCTGAAGACGCTAAAAAAGTTCTTGCACTCATCAAAGAGAAATTACCGAGGGAGGACGCGTTGAGCGAGGAAGAGTTGAAAGAGAGAGGAGAACTGCCTGTTGAACCTGTTCAAGGAGAAAAAAAAGAGGCAGTGTCAAAAGAAGTAATGAGTGAACAACCACTCGCTCAAAAAGAAATATACTTCCAGAGAAGTCCCGACGACATCAACGATGACGACTCTTTCTGGACGAAGGAAGACGAGGCAGAGAGTGTTCGCGTCGAGAAAGCAGAGAAAGTAGCGAAACGGTTGGCTGATATTCGTAAATCTGCA
>CAYHWM010000116.1:0-4201 GCA_964359925.1 uncultured Methanosarcinales archaeon | reverse complement strand
ATCATAACGAGCGTTCTGCACGGCATCATTTAAAATGCTGTCGCTTTCAAGTACGCGGTAACAACGCTCGTAACCTATGTAATGAAATGAATTCTCCCAAAAATAGTACGTTCAACCACACAAATACTTATAAACCCTGACTGGCGAAAAACCCTACCTGTTGTGTTTCGACGACGACTCAATCACCATATGTTGTGACGAGCCCTCGACGACAGGAATGAATAAAAAAGGGTGAAAGGTGAAACATGAGGTGTCCCTATTGTTCGCACAGTGACGTCAGCGTTATCGACAGCAGAGAATCCCCTGACGCTGCAGAAACAAGAAGACGAAGAGAATGCTTGAAATGCGGTAAAAGGTTCACGACGAAAGAACGAGTCGTAGGACTCGACATCACCGTCATCAAAAAAAACGGGAGTAAAGAAGCATTCGACAGAAAAAAAATACTGAAAGGCATCAACAACTCCTGCGGGAAAAGACCAGTAACGACAGAACAAAAAGAATCACTCGTTGATAGAATCGAAGAAAAAATAAGAAACCTCTCCTCAACAGAAGTACCATCAACAACCATTGGAGACCTCGTCATCAAAGAACTCAAAAAAGTAGACACGATAGCATACATCAGGTTCGCAGCACTCTACAAAGAGTTCAAAGACTTGGAAGACGTAGAAAAAGAAGTCCGAGAACTCTTAGAACGACCGGCGAAGAACAACAAGAAAAAAAGGTGAATATGAATGGGACGCACACTCGAAGAAAAAACTCTCTCCTTTGAGAGACACTACACAACGGAAGGAATCCACCCCTTCAACGAACACGACTACTCCACGAGAAGCATCACCATTACTGATAAAGACAAAGGAGTAGTCTTTCACGAACCAGAAGCAGTCTTCCCAACAAGCTGGAGCGACAACGCAGCACAAATAACTGCATCAAAATATTTCAAACAAGTCGTCCCCGTCGACGGGAAAGAACGAGACGTTCGAAGACTCATCAGCAGAGTCACAGGAGCAATACGCGCAGCAGGAATACGGCAAGGAATCATCCAAGAAGACAACGCCGACGTGTTCGAAGAAGAACTCTGCAGCATCCTCATCAACCAACGAGCCGCATTCAACTCACCAGTATGGTTCAACCTCGGACTCCACGAACAATACGGAATTACTTGTCTTGCAAAACCTGAAGAACCATTCTACGGATTCAACCCTGTAACAGGAACCATAGAACAAGTACACGATACGTACGCAAGACCACAAATCTCCGCGTGCTTCATCAACAAAGTAGAAGACTCCATCGCGAGCGTTTGCGACGAAGCAAAACAAGAAGGACTCCTCTTCAAATACGGCTCAGGAACAGGAACAAACTTTTCACCACTCAGAGGAAAAGGAGAACGACTCTCAGGAGGAGGAGGATCATCAGGAGCAGTAGGGTTCATGCACCCAGGAGACTGCATAGCAGGAATCATCAAATCAGGAGGGAAAACGAGAAGAGCAGCAAAAATGATCATCTTAGACGTTGACCACCCAGACATTGAAGAATTCATAGACTGGAAACCAGAAGAAGAAAAAAAAGTCGCAGCACTTGGAGCGTTCGACTACGACACGGGATTTGAAGGAAACGCTTACGACAGCGTCACGGGACAAAACGCGAACATGTCAGTAAGAGTCACAGACGAGTTTATGAACACGGTAGCAACAGGCGGAACGTTCAACACCATCAACAGAATAGGAAGAACAGTTCACAAAACTCACGACGCAAAAACAATCTACGAAAAAATAGCGACAGCTGCGTGGAGTTGCGGAGACCCAGGAATACAATTCGACACGACGATCAACGAATGGCACACGTGCCCGAACACAGACAGGATCAACGCGTCAAACCCCTGCTCAGAATACATGTTCCTCGACGACTCATCATGCAACCTCGCGTCACTCAACCTTATGAAGTTCAAAAACGCCGATGGAAGTTTTGACGTCCGAGGATACCAATACGCGATTCAAGTAATGATTACTGCGATGGAAATACTTGTCGACCACGCCTCCTACCCAAAAAAAGAAATAGCACAAAACAGTCACGACTATAGACCACTCGGACTCGGGTACGCAAACCTCGGAGCACTCTTGATGCAAGAGGGACTACCCTACGACAGCGACGAAGGAAGAGCACTCTGCGGAGCACTCACTGCGATACTCACGGGCGAAGGGTACGCACAATCAGCAAGAATCGCGCACCAAGTAGGAGCATTCGAAGGATTCGAACACAATAAAGAACCATTCCTCAACGTGATACGAAAACACAAAGAAGCAGTAAACACTAGTATGCCATCAACGACTACACAGGTTGCAGGATTAGAAGAACTCGTACGAGAAGCGAGAGTTTCTTGGAAGACAGCTGAAGAACTCGGAATACAACACGGGTATAGAAATGCACAAATCTCCGTACTCGCACCGACAGGGACGATAGGGTTCATGATGGACTGCGACACGACAGGAATAGAACCAGACCTCTGCCTCGTCAAAACGAAAACGCTCTCCGGTGGAGGAACACTCCTCATCGTAAATACAGGAGTAGAAAAAGCACTCAACAACCTCGGATACACCCCAACAGAAATTGTCGACATACAAAAGTATGTTGAAGAACAACACCACGTCGAAGGAGCACCACACCTCAAACAAGAACACCTCCCCATTTTTGATTGCGCGTTCACCGCAGGCGACGGAACGAGAAGCATCCACTATATGGGTCACGTAAAAATGCTCTCGGCAGCACAACCATTTATTTCTGGAGCGATATCAAAAACGGTAAACATGCCTCACGACGCGACGATAGACGACGTTGCTGAAGCGTACACGGAAGCGTGGAATCTCGGACTGAAATCACTCGCGATATTCAGAGACGGATCAAAAATGGCTCAAGCACTCCACACGAAAAAATACTCCCAGACAAGACCACGATGGGGAGAACACCGACCACTACCAGAACACTCCTTTGGAAACACTGCCAAGACAACATTCAAGATCAACGGAGTCAAAGGAGAACTCACCATCCAAGAATACTCTAATGGGAGACCTGGAGGTTTAGAAATAAAAATGTTCCAGCCAGGATCAACATTCCAAGTACTCCTCGGAGACTGGGCAGACACCGCATCACTCTGGCTCCAATACGGAGTACCACTCGAAGAATTCGTAAACGACACGCTCGGACACTCGTACGCACCATCAGGATTCGTCGAACACCCACACATCAAATCATGCACGTCCATACCAGACCTTGTAGCAAAATACATAGCACTCCACTACCTCGGAAGAAGAGAATTCGCACAAGGAGTAGACAGTTCAGCGTTAGAACAAGTACTACGACACAACAATCCAGACCAGAACGTCATGAACGAAGAATGGGGAGAACGAAGAAAACTACCAAAAAGAAGACTGCGACTCGGAGAAAAAGTCACTATCGCAGGAGAAGGAGTACACATAGCATTCGGAGAGTACGCTGACGGAACTCCAGGAGAAATATTCGTCGATATGGCGAAAGCAGGAGAAGACACGAGAGGAATATTCAACAGTTGGGCGATAGCACAATCAAAAGTTCTCCAACGAGGAATGCCTTTTGAAGACTTCGTAGCGTTCAACAAAAACAGGAAAATGGAACCGAGCGGAGAAACAGACCACTCATTCATCAAGTACTGCTCGTCAATACAAGACCTCGTAGCGAGAATAGGAGAAGTAGAATACCTCGGAAACGTAACAACAGCAGACGTACCAGTACACGTCGCAGAATTAAGAATCGAAGAAATACGAAGACATAACAATTTCGAGGCGACCTATAGAGTCGTACGACCAGAAAAGTTCAACGGAACAACAGGAAAGAAAAAAAGCTCTGAAAGAATACCATCGCAAGGAACAAATGGAACAGGAGGAAAACCTTGCAGTTGCGGAGGAATCATGAAAAAAGTAGGAGGAAACTGCTACAAGTGCACAGGAACAAAAGACTCACCAGGATGCGGATCAGAAGACGGAGGATGCGGAGGAGGGTAGAGAGAAAAATCAGCACACGTTCTATTTTTTACAAGTCATATGAAATTATAGTGTCGGCAGTTAGTAACTAATATTGTATGTGTAACTGCCAACGGATATAGTGCGTTTTCGTATAAATTACTTAGTGCCCGCACTATATATGAGCGACGCAACATCTTGAACGTTTGTTA
>CAYHWM010000115.1:0-4210 GCA_964359925.1 uncultured Methanosarcinales archaeon | reverse complement strand
GAGCTTAGAGCCCTCCTCTAAGCTAACCACGTACAATATATAAGAAGGATTAAATAGTAAGAACTCTCATACTCTATGATGGAAGACAAAACTCCAATATTTCTACGAATGTTCGCCAACATACCAGAACAACTCAGAGAAGACATCATCGTAGTTATAGACAAGAAACCATACACGTGGAATACTGCATATTTAGAAGTAAGAGAAAAAACTCCCACAGGAAAGAAAGTTTTAAAAACGCTCGAAGAAATGGAAATTGTATAATGACACAAGAACACGTTTCTGAAGCACTCAAAGAACTCGTCATTACAAGAATAGAAGCACAAACACCTAACAATGTAAAACTCTCCATAGGTTCTTCAGGAACATTCAACAAAGAAGAATTAATAGACCACATAAGAAAAGAAGACGCCATAGGAAAACAAGTCATACAATCACACCTCTCATTTCTTCAAGCGATTGCGAGTGGAAAAGTGACGAGAGCACTCACAGGAATTGAACAATGAGCAAAGGAATTATTATTACACGGCCACACCATGACTACGCAACGCAATACTTGACGGACGCATCAAAAAGAATTCTTGAAGAAGCAGAACAGAGAAACATACCTGTAAAAGAACTCCGAGGAGAAAAAGCAAACAAAAACGACACAACACAATGCATCAAAAAACTATCACACAAGCTCATCATCTTCAACGGACACGGAACAGAAGACACTATCTATGGACATGACAATGAACCCCTCATCACAGCAGATATCAACGACACCATCCTGAAGAGAAAAATAACGTGCGCTCGTGCGTGCTCCACAGGACACACTCTCGGGCAACACTTCAACAACGAACAAGAAGGATGCTTCATAGGGTACACACAACCATTTATGTTCTACATTGAAGCAAACAGGCAATCAACACCACACAAAGACACCATCGCACCACTCTTCCTCCAACCATCAAACGAGATACCACGTATGCTCATCAAAGGACACACGGCAAAACAAGCACACGAAAAAGGCAGACAACAAACACTCAAAAACATACAACGAGTCCTCAAACGAGGAGGAAAAGAGTCATACAGTTACGCAGAAAAATTATGGAACAACTACGAAGGGCAAATACTCGCCGGAAACGAGAACGCGACCATAAATGACTGACACAAAAAATTTGTAACAGAAAGAAATATAAATGACCAAGAATGCGAAGAACAAAGAAAAAGGTGAACATTCACGTGCTACAACTCTCTAAGAAAGTCAAAGCAAAAACTATCATTGCAGGATTCCCAGGGTTCGGACTCGTAGGAACGATCGTGACAGGATACCTCATCGACCACCTCAAAACAGAACAAGTAGGAACAGCATGGTTCGAAGAACTCAACGCGACCGTAGCACTCCACGAAGGAAAAGTCATCCACCCCATCACGATAGCGTACGACAAGAAGAACAGCATCATCGTCGTTAGTGGTATCACTGCAAGCCAAGGAGTCGAGTGGCACATCTCAAAACACCTACGAGAACTCGCAAAACTCGTAGGAGCTCAAGAACTCATCACGATAGAAGGAGTCAGCAGTCAAACACCAACACCGAGCACGAACACATTCTATTACACGACGAACAGTGCGAAGAAAAAACTCCTCGAAAAAACAGGGTGCAAACAACTCAAAGAAGGAATCATCCTCGGAGTAACAGGAGCATTAATGATCAACCCTCCAACCACGCTCACGACTATCTTCACCGAAACACACTCACAACTTCCGGACAGTAAAGCAGGAGCACAAGTCATCGAAACACTCGACAAGTACTTAGGACTCGACGTCGACTACGCACCACTCCTCAAACAAGCGGAAGCGTTCGAACAAAAACTCAAAACGGTCATCCAACAAGGAGTACTTGCTCAAAAACAAAGCGACAAGAAACAAGAAAGTTATATTGGGTGAGCCACTCGAAGAGTTCGAAGGAAGAATACAAACAAAGTCACAGTTTCTTCGCCACAACCATTCCCGTAGAGAACGCTCGAGTATACACCCCTGAAGACTCAAGACGTTTCAGAAGATATTCCTTCACAACACCTTCCGCATTTACTCTCGCACCATCAACTCCAAGAACTCTCACGCGCCCCGGATATGTAGCGAACGACTCAATAATATCTTCAACATGACCACCAATGACTTCCCGCAATACACTGCCAGAAATATCTTTCTCGACGATGAGGTCAGGAACAAAACCAGACTCGCTCAATATAGTTTCAATGATGTCACGAGTATAATACTTCGCACCAGCAGGAAAAGAGAACCCTCCATCGACAAACACTTTAGCAGGACTCTTAACGGTACAAGTAATTCCAGATACGCACGCACCAACAAAATTTCCAAGACAATACCCATCAGAAGAACGAAGAGGAGAACTCAATGACAACGTACCACCACTTCTCAACGCACGCCTTACACTCCCCAATACTACCTGAGGATATTGAACATACTGAAGAACATTCGATGCTATGGCACCATCAAACGACGAATCCAGAAACGGTAACACTTCACCACGAGCACACACATACGAAGCACCATTTCTTTGAGAACCCTCACGAACCAACAAGAATGAAGAATCAACAGCGACAACCCTCGACAGTCCACGAGACTCAAGACACTCCGCCACGAGCCCAGCACCACACCCCACGTCGAGAATGCGATCAGATTGTTGAAAACGAGAAAGGTCAACAAGAGAACACACATCATCACGATACGCCTTACGCGCCATCGTCATCTTCACAAACATACGAGCATACTGAGGAAGAGCATAAAAATTCACACCATATTGACTCTCTTCAAAAGAACGAACCGCTCCATCTTGTGACAAAACCATACTGAAAAGAAAGGCGCTCCCTTTATAAAAATTTCCATAATTACCTCTCATGAGTAGTAATACTCGCGAGATATCGTAAAGAGACTCATCAACAACAAAACAACAAAAAACAAGAAAACTATATCGGATGAGCTCCTGCTGATTGACGAGCAACAGAACCCACGATTCCATTCTCTCGAAGAATACGAGAAACGATGGCATCCTTCTCAGTTTTTTCTCTTCTTTTCGCGATAGCTAAACCAGTACATTCGAGAACCTTTAATCTATCCTCAGAAAGCGGAAAATAATCTCCAGTAGCAGACCATAATTGAGAGTAGACATTCAATGGGCGCTGTTCTCTAATAAGAGCATAAGAAATCATAATCTTCCTATCATTTGTTACCATCGCAACATTCGACGAGCGGGCAGAATCCAATGAAGCAAGAAGAACGTCAAAATCCGCCTCAGACAATCCATACAAGTCCTTCAATGGAGAAAGAGACTCACATAAAGAAGCATACTCATCCAAGTGTTCAGAAGGCACAAGAATTCTGCACTCATCGACGAGAAACTTTCTCAGATAATACAATGATGCCTTGAGAGGTCGAAAACCCGCAACGGAAGAATTCTTCATTACAAGCTCATCAAACGCAGTACGAGGAACATACACATTCTCATGGCGAGAAAGAACATCCATCAATCTCAACTGATGCGCAATAACTGAATTAACATACTCATGAATCGAATTTTTCTCATTCGACATAGAAGGAGAAAAAACACAAGTATCAAAGATAACTAAGTCAGACTGTTTACAGATTTCCTCGATACCAAGGTCAAGAGTTCCCACGAGAACGAAGGATGAAGAACGAGTTATAAATTTACCGCCATGCAAGAACGAATACTGAACAAAAACTCACTTTTTAGCATAGTGCCTAACCCATTTCTCCCCCTTTACGGCCCATAACCCTCCGATCAACACCCAACCTTCAAAGAAATCCGCTAACCACTCCCTCCTTCTGTTAACCCTCAAAGATACCCAAACAAACCATGCCACCACCCACCCCCTCCCTACAATGCCTACCCGACCATTCGTTATCCATCCGAAGCATAAACACTCACGGAACTCTCACAATCCATGAACAAACAACTACCCCGCCTTACGAAAAACACCCTGCTATCACTCCCCCCACGACCACCCCTCACGACCAATCTCTATCACGCCAAAAAACCCTGCCCTAAACACAGGAAAACGTCCATCGAACGCTCCCGTTCACGAATCGTTCACAAACCGCCCCCTAACTCCCAATTCCCGCAATCCTACCCCCCTACTTCCCACTACCTACCACCCCGCCCTACCCACCAACCACTCACAAC
>CAYHWM010000114.1:0-4380 GCA_964359925.1 uncultured Methanosarcinales archaeon | reverse complement strand
AGAAGTTGAGGAATTCTCATAAACACGAAAAACAACAACACTGCAGTAATAAGAAATGACAACATGAAAAACAACCCGCCAAGAACCCCTGAAAGAACACCGCCCAGTAAAAACACTCCAGCAACAAGAATCGCGAGAGAAACAACACTGCCAGGCTTTACATTCAAGTGAGAAACTTTAATGTACTCCTCAAACTCTGCAGTTTGTTCAGGACCTAACGATACAGAAAACAAGTTACCAGAAAAACCGCAAGCTTTCTCATACCAAGAAAATTGTGCAGGCAATTGCTCTTCGCGGAATTGAGAGTACTCTCGAGAAGAACCTTCAGTCGACGCTTGAGTGAAAGAACTACCATCACCACTCTGACGCAACCTTCCAGCAAGTTCCGCTTCGAGCTTCTCCTTGTACTTTTTTACGAGGTCATCCATTCAACCAGTCAACTCCTTTTCCAACCATTCGGACCATTCTTCAAATATTCTATCAGAGTTCAGCACTCCCTCATCTTCTCGAACTCTCTCAGCAATCGTGTGAAACACGTCATTCGCTTTCACGACGAAAGGAGCTTCGAGGAGCGTTTCATCATCGTGTTGTTTTGCCATTTTCACGATTGCTTCTTTCATCTTTGAACGTAATAATATATTATCCCAGATGGCGTCCCAGTTACCTGCCCATTCTTTGACTGTTCCGCCAATAGCTTTCAAAATATCAGAATCTCCATTGAGGAGTTCGGGAGTCGGTTCTAACGAGTCTGTTTCTGCATTGTACTTCATCAAGTCGACGAATCCTCCTTCTGCGACTGGGTCTTGTTCCCAATGCTTTCTCACTTCCGTAATACTCGTCACTCTTCTCCAACGATGAAGTCCATCGGGGCTACGGATAGGATTTGCGACGATGATGATGTCTGTCGCTTTGAAACTCGTCCTCGGAACTTTCAAATCGTTCACGACTCTATCAAAGACTCCGTAAGGAGAATCACCGTGGATTGTTCCTGCAACAGTGTTCGCTAACGCGCCCACTCTCATAGCCTCATACAGTGCGAGAGCCTCTGTATTGTGAAGAAGCAATCCACCAAACCCTCCTATAAAGTTTTGCGTTGGCGCAACACTCAAATCATACACTGGTTCAGGTTCTGATAGAACGATTTCTTTTACTTCCACAACTTCGTCAACATAAAAGTTTCCTTCTGCGAACGTTTTTAGTTTTTCTGACACGACACATGCTGGATCGTTCACTACCTTTTGTAAATAACTTTTGCTACATCGAAGGAATCTAAATAAGTGTCTATATTTTCGGGGATACTGTTTCAGGTGTTGTTGAAGCATTTCTTTTTCGAACTCCACAGTGTTTACTTTTGTATGCGCCCATCCTCGTTGAAGGAGTGGCTTATTCTTATAGACGAACCCTATTTCTTTCATGAACTCTTCCACCATTGTTCTCTCTTTGAACTCTACTATCCAGAGCTTGTTTCCGATAGGTTTCATTTTTGGAGAGTATATCCTTGCTACGATACCGAACGAGAGAAGGGCATAGGCAACATCCTCTGCCAATTTTTTCGATGTGGAATGATACCGTATACTATTTCCTGAACTTTTTGAGACTGAAAGAGAACCATCTCCTTCGTAGAGTGTTCTGAGGAATGATGCTATTTTCTTCTTTGAAAGACCATATAGTATTTCAGGAATTCTTTTCTCTGTGCATGTTCTCCCAGCTCCAATCTTCAAAAGGAATTCAGAGAGTGGTTTGCATGCGAGAATGAGTTGTACTGATTGACCCGCGCCATACACTGTTCTTCTTCGAGGAGTTATGTTGAACAACTGTTTGCTCATTCTCGTAATATCTTCAAGTACTCGTTCATTGGAGTTTGTGATAATAACACTCGCTCCACCGACGGGAGGAGTACTACAATACCCTTCAGACACGTAATATCCAAGGAATGCGCAAAAGTCTTCATTGATGGAAAGAACTGCGGGGAGTGGCGTACTCGTTCCTGTCTTAATAAGGAGTAGTTGTGGTTGGTACTCTGTTCCTGTTGCTTTCATGAGAGTCACAAAAGAAGTAATTGGAATGTTTGTTTTCTGATGTTCTCTGAAATAGTTGTAGATATCGCCGTGTTCGATGTTGCAAAGAGTAGTTGCTTTTTTCCATCCGATGACAGAAATTGCTTTGCGGACAGGTTCTTCAAACTGTTCTACTCTCATGTCGGAAAGAATGTCAAGAAGGTTTATCTCGTCGATATCATTGTACCCTGTTGGTGTGTACGTCGGTATGATAAGGGGAGTTCCTTGTTTGAGGTACTGGCACTCTATTGGTTCTATGGTAAGGTTTTTCGTCGCTGTGAAAAGACTATGGTCTGGTGTGACGGTGACTTTTCTTCCCGTTCTCGTTGTTACTTCCAAAAGTTTCTTTCTCGGAGGGTGTTGTACAAATCCTGTGAGTGGTTGCATACTCGTCTTGAGGTCGAAACCTATTGTTGGAACCTGACACTGGAGATAATTGAGCGATTTTACATCTTGTATGGGAATTCTTTTCGTAACTCCGTTGTCGATAATGATGACTTCTTCACTTCCTCGAAGAGAACTCCTCACTTCACCGACGATTAACGAAGAATCACCAAGACGCAACGTTGTACGAATACCCTCATCAGCAGGAACTTCAGTAGTGCCTTTCGACAACGCTGAAGCAACTTTTAATGATTGAATATTATACCCCATCTCTCGCAACGCTCCAGCAGGCAGTTCCAACGTATCCTCTATCGTGATGATACGAACACGCCTCATCAATTCAACAAGCAAACCACCAAGAAGCGACGACTTACCAGAAGACCTCGTACCTGCGATGAGAAGAGTTCTCGAACCATCAATAAGAAAACTAAGAAGCCCAGCAGCCAAAGGATTAATCATTCCCTGCTTCATAAATAATGGAAGAGTCCAAGGCTTGTCACGATGACGCCTGAAAGAGTACGCCAACCCTGAAGGATTCAATGGAGAAGTAACCGCCGCAATTCTTGCTCTCGCGTACGGCAATTCTAACTCGGTATCCATCACAGGATTTGCCTCATCCAAAGGTCTCCCAGAAATCAAACGCAACTTAGAAGCCCACGATTCAGACTCTGAAACAGTAGGAAACACGTTCGTTTTACAATCACCAAAATCTTGATGCACGATAAACATAGGATTTTTTCCGAAGGGAGAGTTGATAGAAATATCTTGAATCTTTTCGTCGCCAAGCAAGACTTCAATGAGTCCAAATCCTACCGTGTACCTAACGAGAATGTTAGACAAGAGTTCTTTCTTCTTCAATGACAATTTCACATTACGATACGATGACAACTCATCAAGCAAGTCCATACTCACATTATAAAAAACTTCACGAATTCTTTTCGGGTCAACAAATTCAGAACGCTTCGGCTGGTGCTCTGCGAGAATCTTTTTCGCACCGTCGAGAAGTTCATATTCTTCTTCTGTCAACGTGAACTCTGGAGGAATCACATGATACAAGTACTGAACACTGTTCGGGATGGAAAATATGGTGACATCCGTCCCGTGAAACGAGTACGTATCCAACTCCTCACCATCAACAGGATACGAAGCCATCAACTTCGTGTACATAAAGTCCGGACGAATGATTGGTGAAAAAAGTCGACGATAGGGCGAACGATCGCCGACGAGCACTCCTTTCAGGAATGGTTCTGCAGACTGGAAAAATTTGAGAGAAGACAATTCATGATGCAACGACTTCAACACTTTCACAAAACGCTCAATGTACTGCTTCGCAACACCTGCCTGACCAGACTTGAGCAATTCATCATCACGAGCAATCAACGATTGAAGATCAAGAAAAGAACCCAAAGGATCAGACTTGAGAGAGTTTTGAATAAGCCCCTGCAACAACCCATACCTCTCACCTAACGCTCTCTCAGCTTCCGGCGAAGACAGAAGACCAGCACCAATCCTCAACGCGACTAACTCTTTGAGTTTTCTCGCAAAATCAGTCAAGAGAACAACCTGCTCATAAGGATACTCATATTCCCTTTTCTGAACAAATATCAACCTGGTAACGACTCCAACCTCTAACAAAATCTTCATCACCATAGAAAACACTCGAGGATCATCTTCAAGAGAGGGGAAGAAAGGACACTCATCACACTGGATACGAACTATTGTCTCCTCGCCCTCACGAATGACGTCATACTCCCCGCACTTCCCAACCATTGATGTATCACCAGCTTTACAGCTATTGCTTCAGTACTCTTCTACGTCTTGAAAAGGTTTAAAAACGATGCTATATAAATCTTCTCCGATGCCAGACCCCCAACTGCCTCAAGACCCAGAACCGTTGCCTGAAGAAGGGCCTCCATTACGTGAAGAGCTGAATTCACTA
>CAYHWM010000113.1:0-4422 GCA_964359925.1 uncultured Methanosarcinales archaeon | reverse complement strand
GTTCCTGTAGAGTGGGTCGTTGATGGTTCTAAGGTTCGAGGGTGTGGTCAGATCCTCACCGTTCCTAAAATGGGAATCACGAAACGTCTCTCGACCGGTATAACGACGATAAAGTTCACTCCTACAAAGACGGGAACGTTTTATTTCACGTGCGGTATGGGTATGGCTGGTCCTGGAACGTTTGAAGTCGTGGAGTGAGACGTTGCTGGTAGGAAGTTGGTCGTGGCGTGAGTTGGTGGTAGTGTGTTGTAGTGAATGATTGTTATGTTTTTGCTCGCTCTTCTGCTTTCTTGAGTATTTCTTCCCCGCAGGTTTTCCAGAATTCGAGAATGTCTTTTGTTTGTTCGGTTGTGATTTTTACTCCTCTGTATTGTTCGTTGTTTCGTATGTCTTTCAATCGTGGAAGGTGGTTGAGTTCTGTTTGGTTGTTGATGGTCGTGTCACGGAGTATTTCAAGGCTCGCGTCGTGAGTTCTGGTTTCGTATCCTTCTAACCACCAGAGAGCGTCGCCAAGTGATAGTAAAGAGTTGTACACTATTTCGAAGATGACTGTTGCTGTTGTATCGGTGAGTGGTAGTTGTGTCGCAACGCTCATTTTTTCTCTCGTCGATTCAAGAAGTGCTCTTGCCCGTGGAGTGTCTATCGATTTTTTCCTGATGGCACTTTCTCGCACTAAGGTACGTATTCTTTCTTCGTTCATAGTTTTACCTCGAGGAATCCTTTCAGGACGATGCCGTTTGCGATATTGTTGAACACGTGAGGGTTGATAGTTGTTCTCGTGAAGATGTGGAGTTGTATTGTGCGCTGGATACTTTCTTCGAATGGTAGTAAGTCTTTGAGTCTTGTCGTTATAAGCTCTCCTTTCCCGCTTGCCTCGATGGCTATGTCAATGTCTGATCCTGTTTGGTCTTCTCCTCTTCTAAAACTTCCGAAGACGACGATCGCTTTTGGATTCTGGTAGTGGTTTGTCAGGAACTCAATGATCCCACTCTGAAAGAGGAAGTTCAAATTGTATGTTATTTTTAGTCTTTTGAATGGTTCTCCTTCACTGTTCGCCCGAATTCGCCAAATGCTCGATAATTTTTGTACGGTGAGTATATCTTTTTTGACGAGTTCCGAAATAATCTTTCCCATTTGTGCTTTTCCTACGCCCGACTCTGTTGCGAGATCGGAAAGACTGAATTCCGTGCTGGGAAATCGAAGAAACACTTCCACGACTCGCTGTTTCGAATCACTCGCGAACAAATCACGGTATGATTTTTGAACAATCGGTTTCATTATAGAACGATTGTTTGTTTATGGAACTATTTAAGTCTTTTCTTTTTCTGTACTTCGACCTATTCCTAATCTACTCCGAACTCTTCCAAACCGACACGTTTAAAACATCTTCTTTCGGAGAGTGTTTTATGGTTGACGTTGTCAAAATCGATCCCGTTGGTGGTCAGGCGTTGATTGAGGGTGTGATGATGCGTTCTGCTCGTCGTACTGCTATGAGTTGTAGGAAGCAAGACGGTTCGATAGTGACGAGAATAGTCAATAAGCAACCGTTGAACAAGTCGTTGCCTTGGAGTCTTCCTATCGTGAGGGGTGCTGTGACGATGGTGGAGATGTTGATGCTCGGTTATGATGCGTTGTCGTGGAGTGCGAATCAGCAATTGGAGGAAGAGGAGCAGATGTCTTCGAGAGATGTTGTTCTCACGTTGTGTGTAGCATTGGTAGCGACGATTGGAGTGTTCGTCGTCATTCCTTACTTTCTCACTTTTTTGTTTACGAAGAATCAGGGTTTTATCTTCACCATTATTGACGGTCTTATTCGTATCGTTCTTTTCCTCGCATACCTCATCATTATTGGCAGGATGGCTGAAGTAAGAACGTTGTACGAGTATCACGGTGCGGAGCATAAAGCTGTTCACTGTCACGAAGCTGGTAAGAAGTTGACTCCGAAGAACGTTCTCACGTTTCCGAAGGAGCATCCTCGATGCGGTACGAGTTTTTTGCTTATCACTCTTGTTGTTGCGATCATTACGTTCTCTCTCGTTTCTACGAGTAGTACCTTGTTGAATATTTTGTCGAGGGTTGTCTTGTTGCCCGTTATCGCAGGCATTTCTTTTGAGATTCTCAAACTCTCTGCGAAGCACCAATCATCCTCGTTGTTCAAACTTATAATAACTCCGGGTCTCTGGCTTCAGAAATTGACGACGAGAGAGCCGAACGAGAAGCAGGCAGAGGTCGCTATCGTCGCGTTGAAGAAAGCGTTGTGAGTGAGTTCTCAATACCCGAACCTTCTTTCATACTCTTTGTGGTCGAACCATTCAAGGATGATGCTGATGACGATGACTTCTTCTCTTGCTATGGAGTAGATGAGTCTCCACCCTTTTGGGAGGTTGTATTTCCACGCATTTTCTACACCGTACTTTTGTATGTATTCTTTCGGTATGAGTTTTTTCGGAACTTGAATTCCGCAGAACGAGTTTTCTTCGATATCGTTGAGTGCTTGTCGTATGTTTTTGTAGATTTCTCGTTCTTGGTCGTCGCCATTTTCTAAAGCGTAAAAAGCATCTCTTATTTTTTCGTCTGCGAACCGGTAGGAGGAGGGAAGTTTCATGCCGTCACCGGAGGTCTGTTCTTTTATGATATTTTCTTGCGAGTTGTGGGTTCCAAATGTACCCGATCGTTCCTTCTTTATCGAATGCTATTTTGTTGATGGTTTGAAGGTAGTCTATGATGACGAGGAATGTTTGCCACATGACTTTTCGTGGGAGGTTCTTCCAGAGTTCTGTTCTGTTGTACTCTCCGCTGTGTTCTTCAATTGTTTTCTCCACCATAAGGACTGTGTCTAATGTTGGAGAGCGTACGAAGGGATTTTCTAACAGTTGTGCTTCCATACTGCTGAAGTATATCAACTGATATATAAATGTTTCGAAAGAGTTCGCGTTCAATTCTTAGTTTTTCACTCTTCTGTTCTTTATGACGAACGTGAAATCTATGATGAACGCTCCTGCTCCAATGATGAATGGTATCGCTCCTAACGTGTTACCTCCTCTTATTTCGTAGAGTCCGTACACTATCAGAACGATCCAGAATGGTAGTGCGAACTTGTCTGCCGTGACTGCTATTCTTTCCCATTTTGTTTCTTTCATAGTTTCACCTCTTCACGCCGCTAAAACCGCTCTCGCTTTCGTTGCGCTCTTGAATGCTTCCGTGTTCTGGAATGTTTCTGCAATGGTGACGTACGGGTCGATGACCGCTCTCAAACTCTCGAATGCTTTCGTTCCTCGTTCCGTGAGCGATACTGATTTTTGCGTGTACGTGAGGAGTTTTTTCTCTTCGAACATTTCTAAATTCTTGTAGATTGCTCGTTCTTTGATGGATGAAATGCCCGCTTCGAGGCACAACTCGATGAACGCTATCTTAGAAAAAACGACGCGGAGAGGTCGTCCTTCAAATTCTTTATTCGCTCGCTCTTGGCACAATCCGAGAGCGTACAGGAGTAGTCGTTGGTGAGCGGTAAGCTTCATAGTAAACGTATGGTGTGCAGGGGTTAAAAATGTTTGCGGGGAAGACACATCCAGTGAACTGGGACAGGCCATATTTCTCTCTCCCTTTCCGCTATCTTTATATACTCTTCTTCGTTCTTTTTTGTGAGGGAAAACGTGATACAAAAGTGATTTTTTCTCGTCGGGAAAAAGGGTTTTGAGTATGGTTGAAGAAACGGTAAAAAAAGCGCAAGAACAGTCATCATCTCCAGCGTCAGCACCACCAAAAAAGCAGGGTTCGTATAGTGCTGAGAGTATTCAAGTTCTTGAGGGTTTGGAACCGGTAAGGAAGCGTCCTGGAATGTATATTGGGAGTACGGGGCCAAGAGGGCTTCATCATCTCGTGTATGAGATTGTTGATAATAGTATTGATGAGGCGATGGCTGGTCATTGTAAGACTATTACTATTGCGATTCACGAAGACAACAGTGTTACTGTTGTTGATGATGGTAGGGGTATTCCTATTGATATTCATCCTCAACTCAAGATGTCAGGGTTGACGGTGGCACTCACGAAGCTTCACGCCGGTGGTAAGTTCGACAAGAATTCTTACAAAGTATCGGGAGGATTGCACGGTGTTGGAGCGTCAGTCGTCAATGCTCTCTCTCAAAAGCTTGTCGCTGTTGTCAAGCGTGATGGGAAGGTCGTCGAGCAAGTGTTTCATCGAGGAGTTCCTGAAACTCCTGATCCTATAGTAGAAGGGGTAACGGAGGAGCACGGTACGACGGTTACGTTTTGGCCTGATCCTGAAATTTTTGAGAGTGTAGTATACGATGCTGACACGTTGACGTTGCGGTTGCGTGAGCTTGCTTTCTTGAATAAGGGCATCGCCATCATTTTTTCCGACGAGCGTCAGAACTCGAAAGCTACGGAAACGTTCCAATAC
>CAYHWM010000112.1:0-4422 GCA_964359925.1 uncultured Methanosarcinales archaeon | reverse complement strand
ATTTCTCCCACCAGTTCTTCGAAGAGTTTCTTCAATTTGTTCAAGCTCGTGAAGAGTAAATCCTTCCTCATCTTTCGCGATGATGCGTACAGTCGTACCGTCTAAGTTTCCTCTGCACAAGTGTCCTCGTTGACGAAGACGCCACACCATAACTCCTTTGAGGTGTTCTGCTTGTTTGTGTCCTTGAACGTCGTACTCTACAACGCGAATGCGTTGTTCTTGACCGTTGTGCCCATTGGTTCCTGCAGAGCCGTTGGTTCCGTTGCCATTGGCGCCATTCCCGTTGACCGTTTTGGAAATATCAGTCATGGTTACTTTTTCGTCAAGAACTGTTCAAGCGTGCTTGTCATTGGTACTCCTGCAAGTTTTGCGTGACAGGATCCTGCGCACGATGGATGGTATGATGCAGTATTGTTAGGCGTGTACCTGCAGAGTTGTGCATCGTTTCTTCTCGCGTACTGCGTCGTAGCACACCCTGCGAGTGTTGCTGTTGCGGCAGATAGTGCAAGAGTTCCTGCGAGGAGTGTTGCGCGGTAGAAGTTTTGTATCATTGCCAACCTCCTGCTCGGTATTCGAGTCGTTCGAAAGGAGATTCTCCTCTCATCTGAGGAGCTCTTTCACGCACTCTCGCTTCCATCCTGTTGAGGACGGGGAGTGGAACAGGCGTTTCGAACACCATTTCCACGAGCGTGTGCGCGTCGCGAATAGCTCCTGTGCACGTGTAGTGCGCATTGCGGAAAAGATTTCTCAACCCGTCCCTCAATGCTTGCGCGTACCGTTGATCAGTATGGTACGTTACGGTAGCGACCGTTTCCGGTCGTTCGTTGTTCGTTTGTTCATTGTTTGTTTGTGTTTTGTTCATGGTCTCAACCCCTGGAAGGCTTGAATAGTACTGGTATCATTCTCCAATAGTAATATCTTCCTGATATGAATGATATGATTGATATGAGAAAGCGAAAGGTTTATTAAGAAGCGTTACTGTACTGCATCAAACACGATGAAACGAAGACTTATCAAACAAGGAGGAGGAGGATTCACCATCTACCTCCCAAAAAAGTGGGCAGACTCGAAAGGGCTCAAAGAAGGAGACGACGTCCACATCAAAGAACGAGACACCGCACTCATCATCCAATCAGCACGACAAGAACGTAGCGAAAAAACCATCGAGTTGAACGAACACAACAGAAAGGACATGTACCCACTTCTCACCCACACCTACCGAGGAGGAGCAGACAAGCTCACCTTTAACAACGTCACACCAGCAGATGTAAAATCCATCAAACAATACGCCGAACGACTACTCCTCGGATTCGAAGTCACCGACGTGAAAGACAACACACTCATACTCGAAAACATATCAGAACCAACAGAAGAACGATACGAAGCACTCTTCCGTCGAATATTCCTCATCATCAAAGAAACACACACTCTCCTCGAAGAATCAGCACGCACAGGAACGTATGACTCGCTCTCCGAAGTCGAAATCCTCAGAGACCAACAAGACAAATTCATACTCTTCTGCAAAAGAACACTGATGAAAGAAAGAAAAGAAATCAACCCCTCCATCGAATGGGAATTACTCACGTGGCTGATGCACATCAACCACTCATATCACTATTTGTACAAATATGCAGCGAAAAACAACGTTAAAAAAAGTAGAAAATTGGACTCGTTCCTTCCAGAATTACGAACATACTTCGAACACTTATACAACGCATACTACAAAAAAGACGTCAAAGAAGTACACACACTCAACGCAAAAAGAGAACAACTACACTTCGGCAAGTGCTACGACGCGATCGCAAGCTCGAAAGGAAAAGAAGCAGTGTTACTCTGCCACGTACGAGAACTATTCAGAATCATACAACTCGGAAGCAGCCCAGTACTCACACTCTTGTTACAAGAAGAAGTTGGGGAGAAGAAGTAGAAGAAAGGAAAAAATGATGAAGTACTCTTGAAAATCGTTCACCTTTCTTCAACAGGCAATTCTTGTTGAATAAGTTCTGATTCTTTCTCTTCTCGTCTCTTTTCTTCAAACACCTCAGAACGCCACTTATCAATGAATTTCTTCTTCTCGGGAGAATATACTTCTCCAGACACTCCGAAGAAAGAAGACAGTTCTGCAACATATTTTCTCGTAGCATCAGAAAGTATCCTTCTACTCACATCATACGACTCCAAGCGCGCAACTCTCTTTCTTTTTTCTTCCTCTGAAAGAGTACCAAATAAGATGACAGCATCTTCTTCTTGTTGCATATTCACTTTTTCGAGTTCATACTCCAGTCGAGCAATAGGTGCATAACTCTTTCTACAACTAACTTCCGCTTCAGGAGTTGTCGGAATGGTATAAACAGAAAGACTCTTATTACCGCACTGCACACGTAACGAAGAAGAACCATACTGCGCCATACCATTATACAGCGTATGAAGCGCGCTCTGCTTGGCGAGAGGAATGACAAAATCTCCTTCTGATTGTTTCTGAGCATTCACGTATATTCGATACTCTGCACTCTTCGCAATACTTTTTGCCATCTGAAGAACGTCTCCCCCCACCAACCATTCTACAAGAACATTCTCAAAATCGACATCACCAGAAGGAAGAGTATTATGTTTCACACTCTCTGCAAGAATGACTTGCAGTTTGTGAAGAAGAGTCGCTCCATCCTTTGAAACTCTCTGATCCAGAGAGTTATATCGAACATCATACCCTTCGGGAAGAACATTCACGTGGAACAAATCACCACAATTCAAAATCTCTCTCAATAAAACATCAACGGGCATTCTTTTCCCTTGTTGAGATGCTATCTTGTTAGAAAGATCTTCCTGAAGCGAAGTATAAAATCCAGGATCAACTCTTAATTCTGGAAATAACGCATCGGTTCTGATAAGATGAGCATAAGCTACTTTCAATGAGTCGGTGAGCGTACGAACTCTTTCTCTCTTCCTCTCATCAGGAAGAGCAAGAGCAACTATAAGATCATATCGTCTATTGGCAGTTACCTGTACGGAAGAAACACTCTTCACAGGAGAAAGTGTTTGCACACGAGTCCTCACCTCGTCAAGTATCTCTTTCTTTACAGGTTCAGGAACATTCAAAAGCAATTGATCAAGTTCTTCATTCTCGGGAAACTTCCAATACTCTTTCTCAAGAAGAATATCATAATTTCCGAAGCGGAAGAATCCTGCAACATCATCATACTCACATTCAGCAGTTACCACAATACTTTTCTTCTCCAATGGAAGAGTCTCAAAATCTGTAGGAACTCTTAGAGGCGAAGGAGCAAAACAATACATAAGTCCGGCACCAGCAAGAAATAATGCACTCGCGCCAGCACCTATCCACGAAGCAGCCCTCTTCCTCTTTGCGAGCTTCATCTCTCTCTCGAAACCTTCCACTGCTTCGGAACCATTTGAGTATTTCTCTAAGAGACAATTCCTGATAACTCTCTGGAACGGTTTAGGAATTCTTCTATCTGAAAGTTTCTCGTCAAGAACCGCAGATAATTCTTTTTCTTTCAACGAGTACGTTGCTTTTCCTTGAGCATCTCTCGTCAAAGAAACGAACTGGTGCATAAACTCGTCAAGTTTTCTCTCCAAAGCTGTCTCGTTCTTTTCCGATGCTTCCAGTGCTTTAATCTCCCTCTCAAAAGGATACTCTCCCGTGAACAATCGATACGCAAGAGCCCCAACAGAAAAAACATCCATTGACTGTCTTGGATGAACATCATCAATAAACATTCCCGGACTTCTCGTAAGCACATACCCGAAATGACCGCTGTTCTTCGTCGACTGATTCTCCACACGACCGTCCGTCGCAACACCCGAATCAGTCAAGATAGCTTCAAGATTTCCTTTCTCATTACGAAACACACGAATGTTCTCTGCCTTCACGTCTTGGTGAACGCTTCCCAAACTATGAAATTCTGCAATGCCTTTCAACATGGTTTCAAAAAGACTCACTCTATCACTCGCAGAAAGAAGTTTCAACTCAGTGGCATAGCGCTCACTCGAAGGGAGATCTTCACGCAAATAATCAAGATCTAAAGAGTCACGAATCCATTTCATCACAGTGAATGGAACACCCTCGGAAATCATAGGAATGGTTGGAAGATAATTACTAAAAGGTTCATACCCTGCCACGTTCTCTTTTTTATGACGAACAGCAGGAGTCCAGCCACGCTCTTTAGCTTTCACGAGAGCAGCATCAACAGGATTGTCAAGTTTTACTGCAAGACATTTTCCCGTCACAATATCACGTGCGAGGTACACTTCACCCCACCGCCCCCTTGGCCTGCGCCCAGTAATCAGACCAATATCTTTCTTCCCTCGTGCTCTCTTCCATACACCCTTCTATTCAACAGCCACGGACTCATCAAAGAAAAATTTCAGATGAGGAGTCACAGGAAGCTTTTTTGCTTTCAA
>CAYHWM010000111.1:0-4492 GCA_964359925.1 uncultured Methanosarcinales archaeon | reverse complement strand
GTCGTCTTTTGCAGGTGGAGTATGCGAAGAAGACGGTGAGTCAGGGGAGTACTGCTATTGGTGTAGCGTGTAAAGATGGTGTCGTCTTGCTTGCTGATAAGAGGATTGTTGATTCTTTGATCATTCCTGAGTCTGTTGAGAAAATTTTTGAGATTGACGAGCATATTGCGGCTACTGCTTCTGGTATTCTTTCTGATGCGAGAGTTCTCGTCGAGCGTGCGCGTGTAAAAGCGCAACAGCATCGTGTCACGTTTGATTCTCCTATTGACACGTTGTCGATCGTGAAGGATACTTCTTCGTTGAGTCAGGTAACGACTCAGTCTGCTGGTTGGAGGCCTTTTGGTGTTTCTATGATTATTGCGGGTATTGATGATGGTGGTCCGAGGGTGTTTGAGACTGATCCTGCGGGTATTTATTTTCAGTATCGTGCGACGGTGATTGGTGAGGCTGAGCCTGAGATTGAGGAGATGTTGAACGCTTCGTATTCTCAGTCGTGGTCGATGGTTGACGCGTTGTCGTTCTGTTTGGAAGCGTTGCAGAAGGTTCTCGGTAAGAATTTTAATTTGGATAGGATTGATGCCGCTCTTCTCGGTGTTGATGATAGGAAGTTGTTTCGTTTGACTCGTGAGGAGTTGGATTCCGTCTTGAAAAAGAAGGGGTTGAAGAAGAGGAAGTGATGGTGGTGTACTATGGCTGAACATATGCATATTGCGAGGTTGAAGCACGGGGTTGAAGTTTTTGAGATTGTTGTTGATCCTGTGAAGGCTCACGAGGTTCGTGCAGGTAGAGCGAGTGCAGTTTCTGCGTTGTCGTTCCCTAAAGTGTTTTCTGATGCGAAGAAGGGATTGCACGCTTCTGAGACTCGTCTCGAAGTCATTTTTGGTTCGAGGGATATTGCGAAAGTTGCTGAACAGATTATCATGAAGGGTGATCTTCCTGTTACTGTTGAACAGGTTCGTGGTGCTCGTGAGCAGAAGTTGAGAAAGTTGATTGACGTGTTGCACTCGAATGGTGTGAATCCTCAGACGAACGCTCCGCACCCTGTTGCGCGGTTGGAAGCCGCGTTGACTCAGGCAAAGTTTCACTTGAGTGACTCGAAAACTGTTGAGGAGCAGGTTCAGGAAGCGTTGAAATTATTGCGGCCTCTTATTCCTATTAAGTTTGTGACGAAAGAATTAGAAGTGAAAATTCCTGCCGTGTTCGCAGCGAAGTCTCATCCTGTTGTTCGTTCGTTGGGTAAGGTGTTGCGTGATGAGTGGTTGAGTGATGGTTCTTGGAAGGGGCTCGTCGAGATTCCTGGCGGTTTGGAGGCTGATGTCTCGTCGAAGATTATGGGTTTGACGAAGGGCGTTGCCGAAATTACTGTTGTGATAGTGAAGGAGTGAACAATGAGTGAAAAGATAATGAGTACGAAAAATCATATTTATGGAAGTGGTATACTATGATGAATGATGAAAGTGTCGCGCCTGTGGGCGCTGAGCAGAGTGAGAGTAGGAATTTCAGTGGTGGCTATCGTGGCCGCGAGTCTCGAAGTTTTGGTGGTTCCCGTAGTTTTGGTGGTCACGGTTCCGGTGGTCGTGATGCTCCTCGTAGGTTTGATGATCGTGGGAGTGGTGGTTTCCGTGAGGAACGAAGTCCTCCTCGGTTTGAGGAATCTTCGTCGAGTGACGAGTCTTCGTTGCCGTTGGATGGTGATGGTGGGTCGTTGGGTGATGGAGTATTGCAAGTTTCTCCTCGTGATGTTGTCGTTCCTGGTCAGGTTCTCGCTCGTGGTTTGAGTGCGGTTCCTGGTAGTGGTTCTTATCGTGATGGTGAGGATGTTCTTTCTTTGTTGCTTGGTTTGGTTGACGTTCATGGTAGTGTTGTGAGAGTGATTCCTCTTGCTGGTAGGTATTATCCTAAGGTTGGTGATCGTATCGTCGCTAAAGTGTTTGACGTTTTGATGAGTGGTTGGCGTTTGGAGTTTGGCGCTGCGTATTCTGCAGTGTTGAACGTGAAGGATGCTACTTCGAGGTTTATCGAGAAGGGCGAGGATTTGAGGAAGCTCGTTGATATTGGAGAGTATGTTGTTGGAGAAATCGTGCAGGTCTCGACTCAGAACCTTATTGATGTTACGACTCGTGGTCCTGGTTTGGGTCCTGCGAATGGTGGTAGGATTGTGACTGTTGCATCGTCGAAAGTTCCGAGGATTATTGGTAAGGATGGTTCGATGATTGCTATGGTGAAGGAAATTACTGGTTGTGATATTACTGTTGGACAGAATGGTTGGGTGTGGTTGAATGGTTCTCCTGAGTCTGAGGTGAAGGCGTTGAAGGCTTTGGAAGAAATTGAGCGTGGTGTTCACACTCAAGGTTTAACAGAACACGTTAAAATGTTCTTGGAGGGTTTACAATGACGAAATCTGGTATAGAGTATACTGAGCGTAGTGACGGGAGAGGTTTTCTTGATTTGAGGCCTATGAGTGCTGAAGTTGGTGTTCTTCCTCGTGCTGATGGTAGTGCAGTGTTTAGGATTGGTAACACGGTGGCGTATGCTGCGGTGTATGGTCCTCGAGAGTTGCATCCTAAGTTTATGCAGGATCCTTCGACTGGTATTTTGAGGTGTCATTATGCTATGATGCCTTTTTCTGGTCACGGTGAGAGAGTGCGTCCTGGGACGTCGAGGAGGGCGAAGGAGATTTCACTGGTGATGAAGAATGCTTTGTTGCCTGTTCTTGACTTGACGAAGTTTTCTAACACTGTTGTTGACGTGTTTGTCGCGTTGCCTCATACTGATGCTGGTACGAGGTGTGCTGGTATTTGTGCTGCTGCACTGGCGTTGGCTGATGCTGGTTTGGAGATGAAGGATATCGTTGCGGCTGTGAGTGTTGGTGTTGTTGATGGGAAAGTTCTCGCTGACATTAATGCTCATGAGGATTGTGATATTGGCGCAAGTGATATTCCTGTCGCGATGCTTCCTCAGTCGGGGAAGATTTCGTTGCTCCAACTTGATGGCATCGTGTCTCCTAAGACGTTGAAGGAAGCGTTCAAAGTCGCGAAGATTGCTTGTGAGAAGGTCGCAGCGGTTCAGCGTGATGCATTGAAGAAGAGTGTGACTGGCGAGGTGTCTTTATGAATAGCGTAACTGTTCAGTTGGAAAAATATTTTCAAAATGGTATGCGGTATGACGGGAGAAAATTCTTAGAGTTTCGTCCTGTTACTGTAGAGTATGGTGTTGCTCCGAGTGCGGAGGGTAGTGCGAAGGTAACTATTGGTGATACTGTCGTTATTGCTGGAGTAAAACTCGCATTCGAAAAGCCGTACCCTGATACTCCGAATAAGGGTAACTTGATGGTGAATGCTGAATTGTCTCCCATAGCGTCTCCCGAGTTTGAGGCTGGTCCTCCGTCGGATTTCGCGAACGAGTTGGCTCGAGTTGTTGATCGTTCTATTCGTGAGAGTAAGATGATTGAAGTCGAGAAATTGTGCGTGACTCCGGGAGAGAAAGTATGGAGCGTTGCCATAGACATCGTCTCGATGAATGATGGTGGTAACTTGTTTGACGCTTCTGCTCTCGCTGCTGTTGCGGCGTTGAAGGATACGAGATTGCCTGTCGTGAACGCTGATGGTAAGGTGGAGTATGGTTCGAAGACTGATGCGCGGTTGCCTTTGGATCCTGAACCTGTCCTCGTTACTGTTTCAAGGATTAATGGTAAGGTTCTTGTTGATACGTCGTTCGAGGAAGAGCCTGCTATTGATGCACGATTAAGTGTTGCGTCGCTCGCTGATGGCTCGTTGTGCGCTATGCAGAAGGGTGGTCCTGGAGCGTTGACTCCTGAGGAATTGGCTGAGATGATTGATATTGCTGTCGAGCACGCAGGAAATCTGCGCTCGAAATTGTAAAGACTATTGCGAGGTATACACTATGGTTGAAATCGAAAAGTATTCAAAGTATGAAGTTGCGAGGATGATCGGTAGTCGCGCGTTGCAGCTGTCGATGGGTGCTCCTATGCTCGTTAAACTTTCCGAGAAGGACTTGGAAGGGTTGAAGTACAACGTTCGAGAGATTGCGAAGAGAGAATTCGCTGAAGGAGTTCTCCCTATAACGGTGAGAAGGCCTTTGCCGAGAACTCGTAAGAAAGAAGTAGGAAAGGTTGAAGCGAAGACGACTGAGTAGGTGGAGTGTTTCTGATGAACTCTTCAAGCGTTCCTGTTGGTTCCGTCGTTACTCCTGAGCGTTTAGCGAAGTATTTTTCTGTCACGGAGAAAGCTCTCGAGATGGCGAGTAAGAATGTTTCGCCGAAGGAGAAAGCGCGTGCTGACGTCATTCTCGATATGGTTTCACGGTACGTTTCCGACGCTCACCACTTTGGTAAGAAGGGTGATGTCGTGACCGCGTTCGCAGCGTTGAATTACGCTCACGGGTGGCTTGATTGTGGTGCAACATTAAAAATATTTAACGTAAAAGATTCAACGTTGTTCACGGTTGATGATTGATATTCAAATAATTCTCT
>CAYHWM010000110.1:0-4537 GCA_964359925.1 uncultured Methanosarcinales archaeon | reverse complement strand
AGTAATCGAGTGGAGAGTCTTTACACTGGCTGTATAATTATTTTCGATCCCACTTTCGTAATTTCTATTTCTGTATTCTCATCGAGGCTGAATTGTTTCTCTATATCGCTTGGCACTCGAAAGATGAGTCCACCACTACTTTTTGAAAGGTGTCGGTGAAGTTTTAATGGTTCAGGCCATACTCCCAATTTTCTCGCCGTCGTGATGGCTCTCTCAGACTCTTCTTCATACGGAAACTCTTCTTTGCACTCAGTACATCGTTCTCCTTTGAGAATAAAGATATACCCTTCAATTTCGAGAGTAATATCTTCTACTGCTACAAATGTTTTCTTTTCGCAAATAGGACAAGTTTTCATAGCGCTCCCTCCGTTCCTGTAATGATGAATATTTCTTTATACTCATCATCTTTTATGAATATTAATTTTTTACTCTTACCTTTTATATTGGTGTATGATTCATATTTTTTCTTTCCCACTTTCTCGACCTTATGAGCGGTTTCCAATAGCAGTTTTAGGGACTCGATGGTCATATCCCATTTTCTCATCCAAGTGAGTATGAAGTGTTTGCTTGGTCGTATTGAGTACCCAGTAACATCCATACTTTATTCACCACATATTGTGGTGTTTATGTTATATATAAACTTTGCGAAAGTATGCATATTTTTCACCTTCCCGCTTTAATCTCTATGACTGAGCAGTGTTCGAGCGGAGTGTCTTTCCCTACAGGCATTTTCTTCTTGACGTCTATAGCTTTCACGAAGTTTTTACCGAAGTCTGTGTGAAGGTGGAACGCGAAATCTAACGCTGTCGTGTTCGGAGGCATCAGGAAGCAATCAGGTAATCGTCTGCCCTCGGAGTCTTCCAATTTTCCGACACCGCCGGGGAAAACGGCGATGTATTTGAGAACGTCAAACACTGCAGTGTCGAGAACTTGCTGAACTCCCGTGCCGTGCAACTCTTTCAACACTTTCTCCTTGATGAACTCCAAAGCTTTCTTCTGAGCGTCAGAGACCGTTTTCAGAATTTCAAAACTCTCAGCTCCGGGAGTGTACGAAATCAGTCCTGACTTCGCAGCTTGCTTCAGAACGACTTCCGACTCCGCACTGACTGGCATGATTGTCAAGTGAGGAAATTCTTGTTTGAGTTTTACGACGTTCTCTCTCCCGACGACAGTATCGCACTTGTTCGCGACGATAACCATCGGTTTTGACTCGATACGCAACAGTTTAGCAAGTTGGAACATAGTTTGCACGTCCCACAAGTCAGGACGTTCAGAACTCAACGACAACTTCTTCATGCCATCTTCAATCATTCCCTCGGACACTTTCAATCCAGATAATTGCTTGCCAAGAGCGATAACAACTTTCGCTTTTGTCTGAACGAGTTGTTTCGCGAAACGATCCCAACCCTTCATAATAATACCATGATACCAATAGTCCAATTCTTCTTCGAGGAATGTTATATCGTTTGCAGGATTATGCGTGCCAATATTGACGGGCATTCCTTCACTGTTCGTACCACCAGAAGAGTCAACGACGTGAATCAAAACATCAGCTTGTCTTATATCATCGAGGAATTGATTGCCTCTCCCTCTCCCCTCATGAGCTCCGGGAACGAGTCCTGCAACGTCCATCACTTCCACAGGAACAAACCTTGTACCGTCGATACAGAAACCAGTCCTCGGATTACATTTCGTGTTGAAGAACTTCTCAACACAAGGAACTCTCACGAACCCGAAACCCTTATTCGGGTCAATCGTCGCGAAAGGATAATTAGCTATTAAGACGTCAGCGAGCGTTAACGCTTTGAAAAAAGTACTTTTTCCGACATTGGCTTTCCCAACTATTCCGATGAGCATAGGTGGAAAGGAAAAAGAGAGGGGATAAAAACGTATGGTTTTTATACTTGGTCAACCTGCCACTCGTTATGGCTCTTGGAACGATCATTTTCTTCGTCCTCCTCGTCTTGTTTCTTTCAGGTCTTCGACTCGTTTATCAGTACCAACGAATTGTACGGTTTAGACTTGGAAAGTATAAAGATGTGCTCGAACCAGGACTGCGATGGATCGTTCCACTCATCGACACGACACAAAAAGTTGATTTAAGAATAGTGAGCGCAGACGTGCAACCACAAGAAGCGATGACGAAAGACAACGTGCCATTACACGTCGATGCGGTAGTGTTCTTCAGAGTTATGCACCCAGACAAAGCAATCATAGAAATAGAAGATTATTACACAGCAATATCGCAATTTTCGAGAGCGGCACTACGAGACGTCGTAGGAAAAGAGGACCTTGATACAGTACTCTCCAACAGAGAAAAAATCGCTGAAGAAATAAGAAAAATAGTCGACAAAAGCGCAGACCACTGGGGTATTGACGTTGTCGACGTCAAAATACAACAAGTAGAACTACCAGAAAGTATGAAGCGATCCATGGCGGGACAAGCAGAAGCAGAAAGAGAAAAAAGAGCAACGATCATCAAATCAGAAGGAGAAGTTATCGCCGCGAAGAATTTAGAGAAAGCTGCACAAACACTCAAAACACCAGGAGCACTCGAGTTAAGAACGTTAACGACACTCCGAGATATCGCCTCAGAACCATAACAAAAAATAATCATACCAATACCGACAAACCTTTTTGATTCCATCATCGGAAGAAAAAAGTGAAAGGTGTTAAAACACTCGCTATCAAAGAGTACGGGAATAAGAGGTAAAGGGTAGGGAATTTATAGTATTGAAGAAAGAAAAAGAATACAAAAGGTGATTTTTTTGGTTGAAACTGCTACAGATCAACAAATTCGGAAACTGATAAAAACTAAAATAGAGAACTATGTTCAAGAACGATTGAACCGAGAGGAAGTTCCTCGCCTCTTAAGTGATGTTCGTGACTGTGTCAATGCTGTTTGTACGTCGTTTTCTCTCCCGAAAGGACAAATTTCGCTGATCATGATGGAAGGATTGCTCGCTCAAGCCGAGCAGCAAATTGGAACGTTAAGAACATTGTTCACCAACACGAAACAAAGTGCCAACCGTTTAGAACAACAATATTTAGAACGAGTAGCACAAAAGAAGAAAAAAGAATGAACAGAGGAAACCGATGAAAATAGAAATAGACACGCAACGAGACAGCAAGGAAGAACTCAAAAAGCTCGCACAATTCTTACACCAACTCGGAGACGGAGCACCCATAGCGACGAACTCGTCGACAGTCGCGAACATTTTTGATCAAGGAAACAACGACTCCTCTGGCGGGGGATTGCTCGGACTCTTTGGGAATGATGATGCTCCTTCAACATCTACAGGATCGACGACGGGAACAGGTCTAACAACAACTACCACGAAAGGCGAAGATGATGAAGACACCACAGAAGATGACACGAAAGTAGAGTTTTATTGAACGCACTATTTCTTTCCGAAAACGATTTAAACTCCGCTCCGCTCCCTTGACGTTATGGGGGCACCGTCATTCGATCCGAAAGAAATGTACCTTGAGGGGTTGAATTATTCTCTAGGAGTTCGAGATTTCTTGATGGACAGGTTTCCCATCGTTCGAGACCTTGAGACGAGGCTCAGTACGTTTGAGCTCGAACTCGCGCTCTTCGAAGTTGTACCTTCAAATAACGTATACGCCATACAAGAACACGTACACATACAGTACACCGCCACGGTTCACACTTCAGAAGAAGTAACGTCCGCTCAAAACGAAGCAACACTTCTTGGTAGCGGAAACCCCAATTATACTTTCAGTACAGGTCAAACAGCAACAGGGAGTGAATATTCCTACTCTTTCAAATCAAGAGAAGACCCACTCAAGATAACAGTGATAGTACTCAAACGATTCGAACCAGATAAATGATAATAGTAGTACTTCTACCTCTCCACTACTTTCTCTCCATCGGTCAAGTCAATAATAGTGCTCGGCCTACCTGCTTTTTTCCCTTCGTACACGACGAAGTCTGTAGCTTTCTTGAGCGGTTCGTGCAAGTCCTCCAGTTGAGCCATGGGTTGTCTACCTGCAACGTTCGCACTCGTCGTTACGAAAGGTCTACCAAACTCTGCAACGACGTCAGAAACCCAATGAGCAGGAATACGCACTCCGAGAGTTTCCGAATTATTATTCACTTCCGAAGCGACGCAATCATTCTTCGTTTTAAAGATGAGAGTGTACGCTCCCGGCAACTTGTCAAGCCACTTTTTTCCCGACTCTGGAACTACGCAGTGCTCCAAAATCCACTCTTTCGACGGGGCGATGACGGAGAAAGGCATCGAAGGCCTCTGCTTCGCATCTCTTAACTTTTTCACAGCATCATTATTCGTAGCGTCGCAACCAATACCATAAATCGTGTCAGTAGGGTGGATGAACAACGCGCCATCCTTCAACGCGTCAAGGTGAGAAAACTTGTTAATGTGAAACTCCTCCTTCGTTAAGACTTTCATACCCATATCGAGTGTTCTCAAACTATAAAAGAGTTGTGACTTATGAGGCTGTGGGACATATTAGGTTTCTGTTGGTGTGAGGTGTAGTAGATTGTGGAGTT
>CAYHWM010000109.1:0-4565 GCA_964359925.1 uncultured Methanosarcinales archaeon | reverse complement strand
TGTCGTCTATACAGTTAAGATCGTAACAATCTTTTCCCTTCACTTTGATGTATTTCTCATCAAAATGTTGTCGCCCTTTTAGTTCAGGTGTTACGTCAAGATGTAGCGGATTTTAAAAAAAAGTGAATACTTTTTTACCCATTGACTTATTGTCCACCTTGTCACTTTAACATTATCATGTTGCCAAAGATGGTTTTGAACTTTGCTCAATGATAGCCCATCTTCGTACTGATGAACGGCACGAGAAATTATTTCCGGAGAATGTCTCATACGTTCAAAACCATCAACTGCGACAAATTGTCTTTCACAAGTCAAACAAAGATAACTTTGTTTAGTTTTCACAAGTCTTACACGTTTACCATTTTTAACAACTTCCTTAGATTTACAAAATACACAAATCATACGTATCACCCAAAAACAACACAAAAGAAGCAATATATAAATCATTCGTTTAGTGGGCAGTATCCTGAAAAAGAAACATTTATATACATCAATAATTGTTTATGATTATAGGGATATGTATGAAATTGTTATTGACGAAGCACGCCAAGGAACGAATGGCGGAAAAGGCAATCACTCTCGATATGATTCGAGAGGTTATTCAAAAAGGAGCAACCGTCCGACAGACCGACGGATCCCTTGCATCCTATGGGTACATCAAAGTTGCATACAAACATATTGGCGAGGAGTACTATAAGATAAAAACCGTTTTTGTCGGTTGACAGGTGAAACTATGATGCGAGAAGAATGTGATGAGTGTGGAGGAAAGTTGAAAAAGAAGTCAGTAGATTTCAAACTCTATGGTGTGAGTCTTGGACTCTTCCCAGCAAGAGTATGCGTCAAGTGCAACGAAGAATGTTTCGATGAGAAAACGAGCGATGCCATCGATGAGAAAGCAAAAGAAATGGGATTGTGGGGATTGAGTGCTACGAGCAAAGTAGGAATTGCTGGCGACAGTTTTATTATACGAGTGAACAAGAGACTCGCACAATTCCTCGACCTCAAGAAAGGAGAGGAAGTAACACTGCGCCCCGAAAACAAGAATAAAATAATTATTGAAGTATGAACTTCAAACTGGCGACAACCACATCGCTCAAACAACGTAGAAATGTAGAACTGACAAACCATTTTTATACATTTCAACGAGCATGGCGAGGGTTTCTCAAAAAAAGTCAGTCCTCACCATACATCCACGACCACGCGAGCAACGGGAACACGAGCGTTGCTTCCGCTTCGATAATAACGCTGTTCTCTTCGTCTTTCAACTTGTTCCAGCTTACCGCTTCCGTAGGGTGAGCCCCTGAAAGAGAACCGTCGTACTGCGTTCCTGTTTGAATGTAGACAGCGTAATCAAGACCATCTCTGAGAATGGCTGCTCCGATAAGGTGATGCTTTGGTAAGCCGCCACCGAGGAACACTCCGCCAGTCTTTTCTGCGGAGAGAATCATCTTGTAAAAAATCGTTAAGTCTTTCGCAGTATCGATGACGAGCTTGTTCTTCGCTGTTTCGTTGAAGAAAAAGAAGTGGTCACCCATCGCACCATCAACGATTCCCGGAGCGAAGATAGGAATGTTGTTCTTCGAAGCCCAGTACAAGATACTGTTTTCATCATTGAGTTTCAAACCGAGACGGTGAACGTACTCACTCGGACTCCACACCGTTTTCTCTTTGACAAGCTCCTTCATCACACCATTGTGAAAATCTTCAAACCAGCAATACTGATCGTCCTGAACGAAAATATTACCGATACGATTAAGTTTGTTGTTCTTCACGTCAGTATCATCAACGTGAAAACTACCGAGGTGAAAAGGAGCGTTCGTTTTCATAATGTCTTCCTCAATCAATCCAGTCGTCGTAATAATACCCTTGACGAGCTTATGCTTGACCAACTGAGCAATCACTTCCCTCAACCCACAACTACCCATATTCGAAGTCGCAGTGAGGAAAACATCAACGCCTTCCGCTTTCATCTTCTTGATGAGCTCCGAAGCTTTCGCGACGTGACTCGCCTGAAAACCAATCGACGAGTTCGCACGAAGAAGATCACTGACGGACATCGTCTTCGAAAACGAAGAACCCTTGATAGGCAAGAGGTTCTTTACATCAATACTCTTCGACTTCTTCTTACGCTGAAACGAAAGATTATCCATACATTCAAAGGTGCAGAACGAGTTTTATAAGGGTTTGTACAAAACAGAAACAACAACCCCACTCACTACTTCCTACCTCCCACTCCCTACTCTTGTCCGCACGGCGGAACGTTCTCGATCGTCAACGTTTTCTGAGCGCAGTTCGTTCCTTTTACGACGGGAGTAATCTTGATGAGCTCGATACTCTTCACAGTCGTTTGCAATCGCAACTTTTCAACACCACCCCTCGAGAGTGGAGTCATAACAGAACCGGAGAATGCATCAGAACCAACAACGTTGAAGACAAAAGAATCAATAGGATTGCCCGACGGATTTTCAACAACAGCCTCGATGTAGTCAACACCAGAACACACTTTGAAACCCTTCGACGTCTTAACAATATTAAACGCTACACCATTACATGAAGAAACCTCTGAAGAACCAGAACTCTGAACGAATTTTGCTTGAGTTTCAATATAGTTCTCGCCCCAACTCATGACGACAGCACCCAAACCTACACTCACAACTATAAGAATCAACGTTGCGATGAGCGGAGACATAGCTTTCTTGTTCATAACACACCAACCTTTTGTTCATCACCAAGAAAGGACGTTTATAAAGGTTTCGAGAAAGATTTATGAATATTGACACTCCACCACCACTCTATGACTGCTGAAGACACTGCAACATCACAACCCACAAGAGCATCGTTAGAAACTCTTCTCTCACAATTACCTGATACTGCGGTCCGAGCAGAATTTATTAGAGATGTGCTGAATTCCGATGTGATAAGCGAGCGAAGGAAGAAACTACTCCCACCACCAAGAGTAGAAGAAGCACTCCAACACTATATTGCCATTGGCGAGATTGACAGCGCATCAGAAATACTCAAACGATTCGAAAGAACAGAAGAACTCGTAACACTCCTCAAAAATGCAGGTGAAGACTACATACTTGAAGCACTCTGCACTCCGTACGAGATGAACCCAAACGAAGAAACACTCGCTCCCATACTACAAGAAATAAAGAGACTCTCCACGCTCCACGACTATGAGTCAGCGATAAACATTGTCGACACGCTTACCAGTATGGTATGGGAACGTGCTGACGGCATCGAACTATCAGAAAAAGATGCTGTTGAAGAAGCAAGATTTAAGACTATAAAACTAACTATTCTGAAAGCGGAAGCAGAACGCGAACAAGACGCGGAGAAGTACCTCGACCTTGCAGTATCGTGGAAATTGTCAGAACTTCCCGATAGAGAAACGAGAGCTCAAGAACTTCGCGAAGAAGCATACCGTTTAGCAAAAGCACAACAACCACAAAACCAACAACTCATAGCGCTCACCGCTACGCACACGGGAAGACTCGATGAAGCAGAACAAACATACAACTCACTCATCCAGTCAACACTCGAGTGTTGGAGAGTTTCCAGCTCACTCGATACGAGTTTCAGAGAATCAATAGGAGGAAAACTCGTCACGTTCTTATCGGAAGCACAACGTAGTCTCAGAGATTCTCCAGAACGAAACTCGAGACTGCTTGAACTGTCCGTTGCAGTCTCTACTGAAATTGGTCACTACGAAAATGCTGCACGATCACTCGTCAACCTCGGAAGAGGAGTTGAAGGAGTGCACCTGTTAGAAAAAAAATCAGTAGGAAATGCAAGAGTATTCGCAATGCAAAACAATCTTCATAGAGAAGTCGTGAGACTCTACGAAAAAGAAGAAAACCCCTCATACGCTCTCCAGTACGGAAGAAACAATGAAGGAGCACTCACGTTTGAAGACGAAAGAAGACTCGCGAGAGCAATATGGAGAGAACAATTACTAACCGGACACTATGATGACGCAGCAAGATTCGCGAAAGAAGAAGGATTCGAACAAGAAGCAAGAATAGCACACGACATGGGACAACTACTTCTCGAAGAAGAATAAAGTGTACTATCGGATTAATTTATTACTTTCCTCTCGCCTGCGCGTCCAATTCTTCGTTCACTAAAGCGTCAGCCATACTGTTCTTCTCCCTCGGAACTTCCTCGAAGATGACAAACTTGAACTCTCGAGCGAGACTCTTCACTTTTTCCAACAATTCTTTCAAGTGCTCAGCTTTCACCTTATACTCCCCTCTCACTTGGCGAATGATGAGCTCGGAATCCATCAGCACCGTGAGCTCGTCACCATACGGGCGAGCGAGTGTGAGACCCTCGATGAGCGAAGAGTACTCCGCAACATTATTCGTCGTGGTGCCTAAAAATTTCTTCTTACACGAAAGAACATTTCCCGCCTCGTCTTTAATAACGACGCCCAACGCTGCAGGACCAGGATTACCACGAGAACCACCATCACACGAGAGGAAGATCATACAATTCACCTGTTCTCAAGGTTTTTAAGAGTTTCTCGAAGTCATCACAAAAACATCACGTCTACTTCCAAC
>CAYHWM010000108.1:0-4566 GCA_964359925.1 uncultured Methanosarcinales archaeon | reverse complement strand
TCGTAGGTATCGTCGTATTATTTCGTGGATTATGTGGTGTCCGTCTTTGATGATTATGAGTGATGCGGGAGCATTGCCAGTGTCGTTTGTTCTCCAAGACCTTGTACCGATAATTGGTCCTTTCGAGTTATACTTGAGAAGAGTGCTTGTTCTTTCTTTCTGTATTCTCCCCATCTGCACGGGATTGATGGGTTGCGAGAAGTGGAGTGTTACTCCGGGTTGTAATTCTTTCACTTTGACGTAAAACGTTTCTTGATCTGCTGGTTGCGGGAGGTCTTCAAGGTGTTCATTACCTTCACCAACATCTCCATATTTTTGTTTCACGATTCCTTGCCACGATTCGAGTTGGGTTATGATCTTTTGAAGTTCCCTGTCTATTTGTTGAGATGTTTTCGCCGAGTGGAGTGTAAGCAACCACTTTTTGAGTTTCTCGTTGCCAGCGTATGCGGAAAGCACAGTTTCGAGAAACCCTTTGAGCTCTTCGGATTTTTGAAAGAGTTGGAGGAGTCGTGCATCTTTGTTTTTCCTCGTCAAGATTGTTGAGAGGTTTGCAGTAATCGTCGCTATTTTTCTTAACGTATGACTGTCACACTCGTCAATAGGGGCGTTCTCGTCTAACGCGTTCACTTTCAATGATTTTTATACTTCTTGAATGAGTGCGAGCGTCGTTTCGATAGCGTAAAAGTCTTCAGGCATGAATCGTTCTTCAAAGTCTGCGTATAAAAATGTTTGTTGTTTTCTGAAAAGTTCAAACAGTTGCAGTTTTCCAGAGCAGGGTGAAATACTCAGTGAAACTTTTTGCTACGTCTGTTGACGTTATTCGTACGGTACTTATTTTTTTCCCGAAGATAATGATACTTGTTTGGTTTGCGTAGATATTTATCGCTACGGGCGAGCAGTGGTCGATGTATCTTGTTTGGGTGAGTGGAAACTTTTTGTTTGAGTATCTTGTTTCGGTCGTGTTTTTTTGTATTTTGTTGAAGAGCATTTTTGTTCGTATGCCTTTTTCTTGTCTCATAACGTGAACTTTTTCGAAGAATGTTTGCACGTCACTTTCGTCGGATCCTTTTGTTCCTCCGATGACGTAACAGGTTTCTCCTCGTTTAAGAGTGTCTACTTGTTCACGAAAAATGATGTCAAGACCTTTTAATCCAGTATATAGTTCTACTTCTTGTTCTTCATTTGATGATTCGTAGAGTGCGAGAAGTTGTGGAAGGAGTTGATGTGTTTGCAGTGAAAGAGTATGTAGTTTTTGTTGTTTTTGTTCAAGATAGATGATGAGTTGTTTTGGGTTTGCGGGTTTGAAGTGTTTGATGTTGTTTTGCGAGTATACTGAAACCAATCCTTTTTCTTGGAGTCGTTCAAGAATCTCGTATACCTTTGATCCTGAAATTTGTGATGTGTTCACGATATCTCCCCTCGTTGAATCTCCTAATTCGAGGAGTGCTTTGTACACTTTTATTTCTGAGTCGGTAAGCCCCATATCGCTCAAAACTGAACTATTCATAGTCCCCCTTAAGGGCAACCTATGTTTTAAATGTTTGTATTAACTGTTAAGTAGTAAGATGAAAACCTCCCAAACGGTATACGAAGCATCAAGGAATCCCTATCCAACGTGGCTCAAGTATGCTGACGAGCGAGACCATCTTGAAAAATGGCTACGAACTAATATCAACGAACTTTGTCCGGTGCAACAATCGACAGTTTTAGACATAGGTTGTGGGTTGGGCGAAGCAACAGCGAGAGTGATAAAAATACTTGATGAAAAAAAGAAAAACTACACTATTGCTGCGATTGAGCCCGTGCCTTCACAAGTGCGTCATTGTGTAGAACGATTCTCAAACGATTCGCGAGTAAGCGTGGCGCAAAGCACTCTTGAAGACTATCAGGGGAAGACTGTTGACTTGGCTGTCGCCGTTCATATGTTGTATTATGTTCCTAACCTTGCGAATGCAGTCAGCAAGATTTGTTCTCTCGGAAAAAAGAGTCTTATTGTTCATCACGGAGAACGAGGGATAAATACCGTTCATCAAGCATTTCCCGAACTCGTAAAGAAAGGAGCACACATTATCAGTACGTATCACGATGTGGAAAAAGAAATGGAAAAAATGGAGAGAAAGTATCGCGCCGAGTGTCTCGAAAGTAGAGTTGATATTCGTCCTGCTCACGACGCGAACAATCCTGAAGGAAGAGACTTAATTCGGTTCTTCTTGGAACAACCGCAAGTGTCAGAAAGTACGTATCGTAGAGTAAGCAACTTTCTCAAGAAGCAAGGAAATTATCTCGTTCACGATGTGGGGCTTATTGTTTGTGACTGAACAGTATAAGAGTCATCATTTCTTATATGCATCTCTTCGGTGACGTATCGTTCTCACGATAAGGATATCTTGTGTGCGGTCATAATCAACAAACAGTCGATAGTCGCCTATTCGTATCTTGTAATAGTCTTTCCCGACGAGTGTTTCGAGAAAATGTTCAACATTTGTTCGTACCTCTTTCTCAACTTTTTCAAATATTCTTCGCGCTATTTCTTGATTGAGTTTTCTCAGAAAATCCCTCGCGTTCGGATCCCACTGCACGGTTGATGCCATGGGGCTATCCGAACTCTTTCATCATTGCTTCTTGTGAGATGAAATCTTTTTTTGGTCTCATCCTCGATTCTTGTACCTCTTGTTGGATGTCATCAGAAATGTTCAAGTCTTCTTCGAGGAGCGTTTTTAGATGGAAGACCTCTTTCTTCAGGAAAAGCAAATCTTCGTGGATGTTGTTGAGCGTTACTGCTTCAGCCATATAGTTCTCACCTTGTATCATTCTTGATGAAGAAGTTTATAAACTTTCCGTCACTTTTTCTTCACTATGCGTTCCTTTCCTCGTCTCTCGTCGCCGGCAGTCTTGAGCCCGATGTCTGGTGTGACTGACGTTGCGTTTCGTGCCCTTGCGAAGAAGTATGGTGCGGGGTTGACCTACACGGAGTTCGTGAGTAGTGCTGGTATCGTGAGAGGTAATCCTGCGTATTTGAGAATGGTGGAGACTTCTCCTGTCGAGAAGCCCGTCGCTGTTCAATTGTTTGGAAGCAGTGTCGAAGAGGTGGTCGAAGCGGCAAAAATTGTCGAAGAGAAATTCGATATCATTGATGTTAATTGTGGTTGTCCCGCGTGGAAGGTCGTGAAGAGTGGTGCTGGTTCTGCATTGTTGAACGATCCTGTGAAGATTACGAGTTTTGTGAGTCGTCTTGTTTCTCAGGTGAGTAAACCAGTTACAGTAAAAATACGTACTGGTATCACGGAACAATCCATCAACGCCGTCGAGGTTGCGAGAGCAGTGGAGAACGCGGGAGCTTCAGCGATAGCTATTCACGGGAGAACGCAGAAGCAAGGGTACAGTTGTGTCGCTTATTGGAACATCATCAAGAAGGTGAAAGACTCAGTGAACATTCCAGTGATAGGGAACGGTGACGTGTTCACTCCGGAACAATTCAAGCAACGATTAGAGCAAAGCGGTGTCGATGCTATTATGATCGCGAGGGGTGCTGTTGGCAATCCTTATATTTTTCAGCAAATCAATGACTATTTGAGGAGTGGAGTGTACGAGAAACATTCGTTGATGGGAGAGAAATCAGCTCTCTTTTTTGAGTATCTCTCTATTGCGGAAAAGTATGACGTAAGTTTTTCAACGATAAAGAATCACGCGATATCGTTCACGAAAGAAGTTCCTAACGGTGCAGAGGTTCGTAGGGAGTTAATGGCGTGTAAGACGAAAGAGGAAGTGGTGGAAGAAATAAAAGATGTGAAGAATTAAGGTCTGTAGATTCTATCTTCTTCAGCATACGAGTATTTTTATATTCCTCTGTAAGTAGTTATGTTATTGGGGGTATGGACAGTGGAACAATATCATTATTTGTTAAAAGAGGCTTTGAGTGGAGAGAGCAGTTATAGTGAAAGAACTGGAGCTGGGACTGTTGGAGTATTTCAAAGGGATGTTCGTTTTGACTTAAGTCGAGGTCTTCCCATTGTGACTACAAAACCAGTCTATTGGAGAGGAGTTCTTGAGGAATTATTGTGGTTTTTAAGGGGAGAAACAAATATTCGGCCATTACTTCAAAAGAAGGTGGGGATTTGGAGTTCTGATGCTCTTCGGCATAATATGAAATTTGTTATATCTTCTGGGTTGATTGCGAAAGAAGAGGTGGAAAGTGCTCAAAGATGTGCAAAAGATGCGCGTGTTATTTTGCAAGATACAAACACTTCTTTTAGTGAAAGAAGAGACAGATATCTTTCTTTAATGAAACCGGCAGAAGAACTTGTAAAAAGATTCGAACAGAAAATTCTTGAAGATGATGATTTTGCGATTCGCGCAGGAGAACTTGGCCCAGTGTATGGTGCACAATGGAGAGGAAAATCTTCCACCCAACCTGTAGACCAACTGGTCGCTCTTGAAACTGCGTTATCAAAGAGAGCGTATAACAGACGTTTGATAGTAAATGCGTGGAATCCTCAAGATATGCCATTAATGGCATTGCCTCCTTGTCATTATGTTTGGCAAGTAAATATCTCCCCAGAGTCAGAA
>CAYHWM010000107.1:0-4606 GCA_964359925.1 uncultured Methanosarcinales archaeon | reverse complement strand
GCAGCATTGCTCCTTCTCGACTACGTGAAGATTATGAAGAATGAGGGCAAGGATGCAGTGTATGATATTGATGATGTGAAAGAAATGGTGAAGCACATGGTGTGCTTAGATTACGATGAAGTTGCAGACATAACTCCTGACGTGAGGATTACGATGCATAACGCTGGTCACATCCTCGGAAGCGCGATGGTCCACCTCCATATCGGCAATGGTTTGCACAACATGTTGTACACTGCAGATCTTCGATACGCTCGAACTCAACTCTTAGAACCTGCAGTTTCAAGATTCCCACGGCTCGAAACAGTTATGATGGAAAGTACGTACGGTGGGCGAACGAACGTGATGCCTCCATTGAAAGAACAAGATGATTACTTGAAGCAAATCATTCAGCAAACGATAGCTCGTGGAGGTAAAGTGTTGATGCCTGTCCTCGGTTCTGGTAAAGCTCAAGAAGTCATGGTGATGATTGATGCGATGTACCGTTCGAAAGAATTCCCAGAAAACGTTTCTGTCTACATTGACGGAATGGTATGGGACGTGACAGCGATCTATACAGCGTATCCAGAATTCTTGAACGCTTCCGTCAGAAAACTCATCTTCCACAAAGACGAAAATCCTTTCCTCTCACCACTCTTCAAAAGAGTAGGCAGTCACAAAGAAAGAATGGGTGTCGTTGAAGACTCTGGTCCTTGCGTCATCCTCGCAACTTCTGGAATGCTTGTAGGAGGACCAAGTGTTGAGTACTTGAAACACCTTGCTGACAATCCTAAGAATGCTCTCGTATTCTCGAGCTACCAAGGTGAAGGATCTCTCGGTCGACGAATTCAAGGTGGAGAAAGAGAATTCATTTTCCGGAGCGGAACAAAACAAGAGGTTGTACCAATCAATCTCGAAGTCCACAAGCTCGAAATTTCAGACCATGCTGACAGGAAGCAATTAATGACGTTCATCTACAAGCTTGATCCTCGACCGAAAAGAGTGTTATTGAACCACGGTGAAGTATCACGATGCCTCGACCTCGCTTCGAGCATTCATAAACTGAATCATATCGAGACAGACTGTCCTAAGAATTTAGAAACAGTAAGAGTGAGGTAGATCACTCTATTTCTACGAGTATCTTGTTCACCCCATATTTTGAGAGTGAGACATGTTCCGTGCTTTTCAAGTTAAGCGGCGAACCCCAAACACCCATTCTCAACTAGTGAATGCGTTGACTTCTTATCAGGTACTTGTATAACTTCGTACAAGAACTTTCAGGACAGAGCCACACTCACCAAAAAGCTTATATACTCATAAAGAAGATGTATATTATTATAAAAAATTGTGGAGTCATTATGGAAGCAATCCTCAAAAAACCAGAATATCTTCAGCACAGTCCTACACTGGACACCGTTCTGATGGTTGAAGAAACTATACGAAACGCGAAGGAAGTGTTAACGGTTGCAGAACTGAAAAGACGCATACCGAGAGAAGTGAACCATTACACATTGAAGTATATTCTTTTGTACTTACAAAAAAGTGGGAAGATAGAATTCACCATTGACGGTTTCGTATGGATTTTCGTTCCACGAGAGGACAGAGAGAACATTCTACGAAGAGGAAGAACGTGGAACTGAAAGAGAAAGAAAAAGTAGTGAAGATCATAGGAAATGCAGATATTGCACTCCTCGAACTCGAACGACGAGTTAGTGAGTATTTTTCTCAAGGAAAAACTCCTCCGAAAGAGGACACTCAACTCTTGAAAAGCATTCAGAACGCTCTTGATCGTTTGAAGCAGAACCCGTTTGCTGGTGACAATATAAAAAAAGAACTTATTCCGAGAGAACTTTCAACTCTTCCAAACCTTTTCAGGATGGAGTTATCACAGTTTTGGAGATTGTTATACTACGTCGTTGGTGACGAGGTGAGAGTGATCTCTATCGTTTTCGAGATTATCAATCATAAAGAGTACGATCACGTGTTCGGGTATAAAAAGAAATAGTTCATTCTCTCACTTCAAACTTTCTTCGAGTGTCGGAGCGGGTTTTTCCATCTCTCGTTTTACGACTTCGTCAACGTTGAGGAGTGCTCTGATAGAATTGTATGCTGGATCTACTGAAGACTCGAATGGTGCAGAACCTTCTTTTGAACGATCATAATCCCCGTTAGGAGTGAACACTTTCTCCACAGTTCCATCATTTCCTTCATCAAAATAGGTTAGCCCCACTTCTCCTGTTGTGACGTCTTGCATCATCATATTATTTTCTTCCGCGTTGAACGTTGCAGAAAACCTACGACGTAAAAGTCTTGGAGAAGAACTATACTCTCGTCGCGTAATAGAAACGCCTGTTGTCGTTCGTTGAACTTCTGTCTCGACAGTATCCGCTCGAGGAGTAGTCGAACCTTGTGACGGCCATAACAAGTATGTGCAGAGTAACGACACCCCTGCGGTGACAGCTATTGCTCGGTACATAGTCATACCAGTAAGGGTAGCAATTTAGTTTTAAAACATTGTTGTTCTTAAGAATATAGTAACAATGTATCCCGTAGCGACACATACCACCACCTTACCATCCCTCTCCTCGTCACTCATACCCGTACACGTTCTTCTCCTCGTTCAAGAGTTCACTCGCAATACGTTCGTGATCGTGAACAGTTCCCGTAACTTGTTGCATCGTCACAGAAATGTTTTCGTTTTCAAGAATTGCGTTACTCTCGTCATCGTTCACTCTCAACATCGTAACCGTTCGAGCGTAGATAGTTCCGCGATATTCCATGTAAGAAAGAGTGACTGTCGCGATAGTTTGTATTCCTTTCATCGTTTGAACAAAACAACCACCCGTAAATGAGTCGTTCACTCTCCGAAACGAGAGCATGCCATACCTCTCAAGCAAGGAGAGGATCACTTCTTCTGCTTTCCAGAGGAGAACGTTCCCTGCCGTCGTGTTTCCGTACGATCGTTGGTGAGCGTGTATCGTGTCGAGAGAGATAAAGTGTACAATTTCTAAGTCTCCAAATCCTGTGACAACAGTCTCTTCCTGTCCTTTATCCGTTTTGAGTAGTTTGAATCCTTGGCGAAGAAGAGTAAGAATGGGAGTTGTTGGTTCACTTTTCGTAATGATCTGCGGAGTCGTCGTTTGGATAACGAGTTCGTCGGCAATCGCTCCCTTTGAGAGTGTGACGTGGAGTCTTGGAAGTAAAAAAAGCTGCTGTGAAAGCGTCATAGAACGAAAAAGTCAACGGGCTGTTTATATTGGTTGTGGAAGGAGTTTGTAGTCCCACCTCCTACTTACCCTTTCACTCTTTTCGTTATCCTATCTAAATCTTGAATGTTGGATGATAGTTCTGGTAGCATTTTCGTGAATACTTTTTCCATCGCTTTAATGTCCGTGCCGACATCGAGAAGAGTCTTATCATAATCACCAATTTTTCCTACGAGTGCTTGGTGTAAGTTTTTCACGTCTTCTTTCAAGTCTGCAACTAAGTGTTCGAACTGTTCGAGTTTCGCGCTCATCACTGCTTGTTCCTCGCGTACTTTTTGTAATTCTTTGCTTGCGTCGTCGAACTTTTCTTGAGCGATACTCTCGGCAACCTGTTCCATAGTGGAATTACCATACGATTGTTGTTGGTATTGTGGTGGTTGTTCGTAAGGAGTTTGAGGGTATGGTTCAGGACCTACAGGTTGTGATTGGTTCATCGCGTCAATAGATTGTGCTGAGTTATACCCGTCTCGCTGGAGTGCTTCCATTGATTGTTGATTATCAAACCCTTGTTGTTGTAATCCCATAGCTCTTTCTACTGGTGGTTGGGGGAATGATGGTTGTGGGTAATCATTTTTTGGTTTGCTGAACAATCCCATAGTATTCCTCTTTTCTTTTTCTTCTGAAGTGCGCGTATTTAAACGTTTCCTCTTTGAGTACGTGGAAAGCACTATAAGGTCGAAATCCCTGTGTTCTCAACGATGGCACGTTACGGGGTGCAGGACTATCGTCCTTATCTCGCACTCGCTGTGCTCCTGCGAGAGGTTGTCGACAAACTTGTTTGGCGAAAAGCCGAACGCTTTCGGCTCCTTCCCTTACGGGGACGTAGTGCCCATTGATGCTCGTCGAGGATTCAGTGGAAAGAAGTTCAATGAGTATTCTTTTCTTTCCGCTGTCCGTTGGAATTTGCTCTCAAAACGTATCGTCATCAAATTCCGACACGATTGAAGGAGCTTTCCACGTACCTCTTTGAATTCATTATTCTTCTTTGATTCCTGCTTCTTTGAGTCGTTTTGAGAGTGTTTCTTCTGTGATGAAGTGTAGTGGGCTCCAGAGTTCTAAGTATTTTTTGAGCGTTTCTACTTCTTGCTTCGACGCTGAGAGTTGTAATTCTTTGAGGAGCATCATTATTTTTCCTTCTGATTGTTTGATGGATCGTTTCACGTCGTAGAGTTGTTGTTGTGTGTCTTTTGTGTCTTTCAAGTTCTTTTTGTGGTATGCGAGGAGGTTTTCTTCTATGAGGTGGAATCGTTTGCGCATGTCCGATAGTCTCTCTTCAACCATTCTGATACGCGAATTTAGTGAATTCAGCTCTTCACGTAATGGAGGCCCTTCTTCAGGCAACGGTTCTGGTTCTTGAGGCAGTT
>CAYHWM010000106.1:0-4614 GCA_964359925.1 uncultured Methanosarcinales archaeon | reverse complement strand
GTCTCGAAGAGACAGTGGGAAAATGAGGAGTTGCTCACTTGGAGAAGCGGTAAAACGAAAGTGCAGTGGACTCTCGAGTTCCGAGAGAAAAGAAAAGTGGCATACAATAAGACGTATTACGAAAATACTATTAAAGTTCTCAAAATCGCATATGATAAAAAGAACGTTCTCGACGTACGAGAGTTTGAAAAGTTGAGAAAAGAGTTAAACAACAAGAATGTTCTTTCTTATAAAACATTTACTGAACGATTCTTCAAAAATGATGAAGGGTTGGTTGTTGAAGCTGTTGCAAATTATAATCACAAAATAAAATCGATCGTTCCAGTACAAAAAACAATGGACGTTTATGATCTTGAAGTTCCTGGGACTCGCAATTTCGCACTCGCGTCAGGAATTTTTGTGCATAACAGCGCAAAAATGGCTCGTAAGAAAGAGTTCCAAGCTATTCTTCCACTGAAAGGTAAGATTTTGAACGTCGAGAAAGCGCGTCTGATAAAGATTTTGAGGAACGAAGAGATTGTAACGTTGATTACTGCTCTTGGCACTGGTATTGCTGAAGAGTTTAGTGCTTCTAAGTTGAGGTATGGTAAAGTTATTATTATGACTGATGCTGACGTCGACGGCAATCACATCGCGTGTCTCATTCTCACGTTCTTTTATCGTCATATGAAAGAACTTATTGAGAAGGGGAGGATTTATCTTGCTCAACCTCCGCTCTATAAATTCCAGAAGGGGAAAAAGATCCAGTACGCGTACAGCGAGAAAGAACGAGGAGTAATCCTCGCTCAACTCGGTGATGACGTAAGCGTTCAGAGATACAAGGGTTTGGGTGAGATGAACCCTCAACAATTATGGGAGACGACGATGGATCCTGAAACGAGAACACTGAAGCAGATAAAAATTGATGATGCTGTCGTCGCTGACGCTCTCTTCACGAAATTAATGGGTGATGAGGTCGAACCAAGAAAACAATTCATCATGGCTCATGCGAAAGAGGCAGGACAGTTGGACTTGTGAGTCGCGTGGAGTTTCGCGATCATCGTTCCGAGTGTTGTCGCGAGTGAGAGTGGGAGCGTGCTTCCCATCACCGCAATTTTTTCTCCAGTGATTTTTTCGAGTTCGAGTGTGCATCGTGATAACTCGAAAGAATAACATTTTGTTATATCATTCTTAACAATAATGTTAATCTTAGTAGAAAGTTTTATAAAGTTGTACTGATAGAAGTGCTCTATGAGTCTTTATTCCATCGCATCCGAACTTTCGAAGAAGGAACAGGCAGTTTTTACTTCCAATGAAGTTTCTCGCATAGGTTCTATTTCAAAAGCGTCAACTTCCGTGTACATCAATAGACTTCTCAAGAAGAAACTGTTGTTTCGAGTTGAAAAGAATAAAGTTTCTACGACTGATGATCCATTTATTGTTGCTTCACAAATAACTGCTCCTGCGTATCTTTCTTTAACAACTGCGTTATATCTTCATAATGCGATACAACAAATAGTTGATACTCTTTTCGTTATGACTCCAAGACAAAAGAAGTCTCAAGAGATATTTGGGATGAAAACAACGTTTGTGAAAGTTTCTCCTCTGCGTATGTTTGGGTACTCGAAAGTTCGTAAAGGCAATAGTTTTGTCATGGTTGCGGATATTGAGAGAGCAATTCTTGATTGTCTTTCTTTTCAACGGTATTGTTCTTTGCAGTATCTTTGTGATGCTTTTAGAATGGCAAGTATAAAAAAATTAGAAACGTATACACTCACGTTGAAAACTGAATCAGTAACGAGGAGGGTTGGATATATGTTGGATATACTTTCTATTCCTCATCATTTAAAAAGAGGAACGAACGTAATTCATAAATTGAATTCGCGAAAGAATAAAAAAGGTGTATTCAATAAAAAGTGGTATTTGTATGTGAATGAGGATGTACTATGTTGAACAAAGAACAACTACTGGACATATCAAAGTTTACAAGGTTGAAACTTCATCAACAAGAAAAACACTACATTCAAACTCTTGTCCTTAGTTCTCTCTATGCTTCGGTATCGAGCGAGCTCGTTTTCAAAGGAGGTACTGCGTTATTGTTCTTTTATGGATTGAATAGGTTTTCTGAAGATTTGGATTTTACTGTTGTAAAAGATGTCGATTTGAAAAAATTGTGTGAGAACGTTGAGCAATCTCTCGCGTATGTAGGAATGCCAAAACGTATTGGTCAGAAAAAGGATACTGCTGTTTCTTTTTCTTTTAAAGTTGGAGCGGAAGGCCCGTTGTACGATAAGGAGATATCTCGTTGTTTTGTCGATGTAGAAATTAGTAAACGAGAGATTGTCGAACATTTCGAAACGAAAGAAGTTCGATCGATATACCCTGACATATTGCCATTCACGGTATGTGTTATGAAACAAGAGGAAATCGTCGCGGAAAAAATAAGAGCCATACTAAAAAGAAATTATGCTCGTGACGTGTATGATTTGCACTTTTTGTTGAATCAAGGATCCAGCATAAACATCGCGCTTGTTCATAAAAAACTGAAATTTTATGGTGAACAATTTGACAAGGAGAAGTTCATAAAGAAAGTTGATGAAAAAAAGGATGTTTGGGAATCAGAACTGCAATCATTTGTGATAGGGGAAATTCCAAAATTTGGTGATGTGAAAAAGGCAGTAGTGAACGCAGTACAAAAGTTATAAATGCTGAATGGAAAGAGTTTCTTCCTCTAAAACTGTTTTTTATTTCTTCCTCTTGATTGTACTGTTGTGAGTCGTTGGAGCACTTCCGTTCCGTGCTTCGATGCGTTTTCGTACGCCGTGCAGAACTCGTGGAAGAATGTTTCTCCGTTTCTCGGGTGTCGTGCTTTGAGTGCTTCTTCGAGGACGTGCAAGTCCACTGCTTTGTCTTCGAGCCGTTCCGAAGTCGTTCCGAGTCCGAAGTCTATGAGTGTGAGTTTGCCGTCGTGGTGGAGCACGTTGCTCGTCGTTAAGTCTCCGTGGATGATGTTTTCGTCGTGTACTTGAGCAATAATCTTCCCGAGTGTTGTCGCAAGTGGAAGTGGCAATTCGCTTCCCATCGTCGCCATTTTTTCCCCATCAATCTTCTCTAATTCGAGTGTGCTTTCATCTATTTTCTTGACGGAGGGCACGGGAATGTTTGCTTTCTTTGCTCGTTGTAATAATCCGTACTCTTTTCTTGTTCTTTCGAGTCGTAGTTTCGTGTCGAGTTCTAAGTGTCGGTACGTTTTGACTGGTCGTTTCTTCAGAATGAGTGTTCCTGTGTCGTACAGTTCTGCTTCCGCTCCTCGAGCTATAAGGTTCATGAGAATAATTACTGAGAAACTTTCTCGCCGTGTTTCTCAAGAGCGTTTTCTCTTTTGACCCATCGGAGTTCGAATCTTCCTACGGGGTATAATTTTTTGAGCATGTTCGTGCAGTCTTCTTGTAGTTTTCCTTTGAGTAGTTCTGTGAATGTTTGTTCGTATGTTAGTTTTCCTATCGCTTCTGTAAGGTGTGTTTTGAGGTTGTTGATCATCGTTGCGAGTGTTCCTCCTCGAACCATTCCTTTGAGGATCGCGAATGGTTTTACTCGAACTGCTATTCCGTCGCTCGTTTTGACGACGAAGCTTTCGTCAATCTTGCTTTTTCTTTTCCTCATGAGTCTTCGTAATGCGCTTGGCATGACTCGTAATCCCATAATTTGTGTGATGAGTTGGTCTCCGTTAGCGTGGGTGACGTTGAGTGCGACGTGTAAGTTTTGTTTTTGTAAGTCTTCCGTGATTGCTGCGAGGTTGACGTCGAATGTTCTTCCTATGGCGTCGCTCGCGTTTGCGAGGAGGAGTTCTCCTACTTTTTCTTCGTTCAACACTTTTGGTGCTACGATGTGGAACCATCGTTTCTTGATGAGTTTTTGAGCAGCGGTTTTCTTCTCAGCCATAGAGTCGTGGAACCTACAAGTGGTTTATAAATATATCGGGTATCGTCGAGAATGGTGGGAGTTAGAGGAGAAGCACTGTGATTCCTATGAAGAGTGCTGTGTCAAGGAGTGGTTCGTGATGTTCTTCACGGACGTTCCATCCGAAGAGTGAGAACCTGTAATATTCTTCTTTCTGGTAGTGGATGTCGTCGAGTACGATGTGGGTGTAGTATCCTATTCCGAGAGCGAGTGATATGCTCCAATTGAGTGGTGCGAGTATGAGGAGGAGTGCGGTGACGAGGTATTCTCCTGATTTGTGGTGGAGGAAGCTTCGTTGTTTCCAGTGGTGCCAGACGATGGACTGATTCCATGTTTTTCGTAGGTCCCACTTGTCTTTTTTCGCGTGAGCGACGTGCTCAAACAAGTGGTCGACATCGACGAGTACTCCTATGATTCCTGCGAGGAGTGCGTATTCCCAAGTGAAGTATCCTATTTTTGTAAGTATTCCTCCGAGGAAGAATGGAAGGAGGAAGTGAGTTTGGGGGAGCATAGATAGTTTCTCCGTACTGACAATCTATAAATCCTTCGGTCGGAAAAATTTATTTCACGAAATCGTTACTTTGAAATGATTTTACTGTTTCAAAGTTCGAATTTTTGCAAAAAATTCGTTATCTTTAAATACTCCCCTAAAACCCATTGAGGTATGGAAGCACG
>CAYHWM010000105.1:0-4621 GCA_964359925.1 uncultured Methanosarcinales archaeon | reverse complement strand
GTTCGAATTCTACCGCAAGATTTAAATAGTAGTATTAACACAAGAATGCAATAATATTAACATAATAATATTGAATGTTTGGAGACGAACAGAATGGTTGAAACGATATTTTATGATAGGAAAAAGGAAATTGCTCTCTTGCGCGAGAAGTTATCTCGTTTACACTCTGGGGAGATGATAGTGCTCTATGGAAGAAGACGAGTGGGAAAGACTGAGCTTGCAAAACAGTTCTTGAAAACGGTAACATGTAGAAAGTTGTACTTTTATGTTGATGTTATAGAACCACAAGGAATTCTTGATGCTCTCGCAAGAGTAGTTCAGGAACAGTTAGGAGAACAGCACACGTTTTCCGACTTCACAGACTTTTTGAAGTTCATCAGTGGAAAAGCTGACAACGGGTTTGTTCTTGTTCTTGACGAATTTCAACGATTTGTGGAGACCGCCCCGCACTTTATTACTCAATTGCAGAATATATGGGATGATGAATTGAGAAAGAAAAGAATTCTTGTCCTGCTTGTAGGTTCATCAATGGGAATGATTCAAAAGATGATGAACAACAGAGCAGGGGCATTGTACGGAAGAGCTTCGAGGATAAAAGTTTCTTCGTTCGCATATGCGGATTTTCGGATGATGTTCAAGGAATTATCAGAAGAGGAAAAAGTTTCCACGTATGCCGTGTTTGGAGGAACACCATACTACTTGGAAAAAGTGAGAACTATAGAAGGAGGAATTCACAAAAAAATCTCTTCCTTGCTCTTATCAAAGGGAGCAGTTTTGCTGGAAGAACCAAAAACGTTTCTTGAATACGAAAATGTGAGAATACATTCCCGATACAATTCAATTTTGCAGGCAGTTGCGAGCGGGAAAGACGTGTTGAAGGAGATTCAAGACTATACCGGAGTGCGACAAACAACACTGCCTGCCTATCTTCAAAGACTTGATGAGCTTTTAGATTTGCTGAAACGAAACGACCCCGTTCTCGGAAAGGAACGACTGGGAAGATATGCTCTGAAAGACTACTTTTTCAAGTTCTGGTATAGATTCATCTTTCCTCATCAGACAGCAATTCACATAGGAAACTTCAAAATTATCGAGGAGTTCATCAAAGAGAACTTGGACGCTTACATTGGGAAAATATTTGAAGATGTATGCAGAGAACTTCTTATCGAGAATCTGAACAAAGAATGGAAAGGGTACATTCTGGACTTTGAAGATATCGGTGCGTGGTGGAATCGTTCGGGCGAAGAGCTCGACATCGTCGCATATAATAAGAAGTCAAGAAAACTCCTCGTTGGAGAAGTGAAGTGGACAAATGAACAGGTCGATGTTGATGTAATCGACGCGACAGTAAGAAAATCAAAAATGATTAACTTCATAGGGGAGTACAAGTTTCTTTTCGTCGCAAAAAAAGGTTTCACGCCCCGTGCGAAAGAAAGAATAAAAGAGCTCAACGCGATAGCACTTGACCTTGATGATGTTGCACGATTATTTGAAGACTCGAGAAAGAATGAATAACACTATCAACACCCATTCCCGGTTTCGACGGTTTCTCAGCGTATCAAGCATTACGGGGGATGATGTGAGTTTTTGCGTAGTAAAAGAGTTTCACGTCGTTGGCAAAAACGTAAGTTTCTTGTATTCTTGAGAGAAAAAGAGTATCTTTCTGATGGCTGGAAACTTTTCTCGTAGCTCGTTCAGGAGCGATTCCAGTTCTGTTCTATCTTTGACTTCTACTTCAACCTCAATGTCACAAGTTCCGACAATTTTTTGGAGCCAAACAACGTTTTTGTGAGCGTCGGCCCAGTGTTCTATTTTCTTGAGTTCTTGATTCTCGGACAAGTAGATTTCTAAGAAGTAGTTGACAAACCCGAGTTTGATGAAGTTTATTTCTGCTCTGTACCCTTGTAGTATTTTTTTCTTCTCCAATGTTTTAATCTTTGCAGAGACAGTTGTTTGGGGGATATTCAATCGTTTTGCTATTTCAGTTGTTGTTGCTCTCGCATCGTTCGCGAGTTCTCCCAATATTCTGAAATCGTTTTCGTCATAGGATATTTTCTCAGTAGGTTCTAAACTTGTTTGTAGATCGTGATGTTTCTTTCCAAAAAGGTAGTCCTTTGGGTACTGTCGAAATGTGCAAATAAGAGAGTAATCATATTTCGTCAATGAATTTCCGAGAAATTGTTTTATCTTCACGAGAACGGTCTGAATATCATACAGTGATCTCGTCCACAAGAAAATTCCGTAACGATAGGGATAGTCCATTCTGAAAATAAGACCTGCACGTATGTCTTCATCAAGGAATTTCAAGAATGCTTGTTCTCTTTCTGGTTTAAGTTCTTCTAATTCAAAACAGAGACGAGAAGTATGAAACCCTAATTTGTTCATATTCAGTATAGGAAAATATCGAACGATGATTCCTCGTTCGTCCAATTTTTTCATCCTATACGCGACGACATCTTTGTTTGAGCGTACCGCTTTCGCTATCTTGTTTGCAGGCATTCTGCCGTTCCAATCAAGCACTTGCAGGATTTTCCAGTCTAATTTGTCCATAATGTAAGATAAGTACTTGTAGTATATAAATTTTCTGTTAAGATTCTTAAGTATCAAAAAGAACTTTTATTAATTACTAACTACTATGATAACCTATCACGAAGTAGTAAACTCGTGGGAGAACAACAATGGTCACAGGAGATCCTACTGAATTAACAACAGACAAAGAAAGAGCACGATGGGCGTTTGACGAGTTTGGAAGCGCAGGATATAGTGCGTCAGATGAAGAAACTCCTGGTCAAGTAAGATTTCCTTATTCTCCGAGAAAAGACGCCACTCTTGAAGAGCTAACGAATACTACGATGAGTGGTTGGAGCGGAAAATTCATATTGTTATCGCTCTCAGTATCTTCTGACAGATGGGACAAATCTCCTCTGAAGAAAGATGCCGTGCGAATGTGTTTAAGAGGAAGTACGCATCTTACTATCGCGAGGTATGCAGTTCAAGAATTGATGCAATATCTACGACAAGGGTTTGGGAATGTTCAGTTTACTCCCGACAATATCTTGTTTTTGCAAAATCATCACGGAGGGTGCACGTACTTACTCAATCACGAATATGCACAGTTAAACGTTATTAATGGTGGAAAAATAACGGTGCTTCCAGAAAAGAAGATAGTTCTTTCAGAGTATAGTCAAACATTTTCCAGTGATTGCTTAGTTAATCCGGTAAGGAAAGGTTTTACAGGCAGAGAAGATCCAAGATTGGCAGATACTTGGAAAACTCATTTGGGCGACTTGCAAAGGGGCGCAAGTGCACTCAAGAGTCTGTACGATGATTTTTCAGTGAGTATCGCTAAAGATAGTTCAGAGAAAACTATTTGAATAGTTCTTCATAATTTTTATTTCTTCTTCCCGCTCACCAACTCTTTTGCTTTGTGAAGCACGTTGGTAACTATATCTGAATATTGTCCTGTCATTTCGTGCATGTTGTTTACTTTTGACCCGTATTTTCTGAAGTAGACGAGTGTATTCAATGGTTTTTTTGGTGGTAGTTCTATGTTTCCTGTTGGGTATCCTATCGTGACTATTCCTACGGGGAGCACGTTTCCTGGTATGGAGAATTCGCTTCGTAGCTTGTCTAACTCGTATGTTCCTACCCAGCACGCTCCTAATCCTTGCGCGTGGGCTGCTATGAGTATGTTTTCGATTACTGCTGATGCGTCTGCTATTGCGTATTGTGCTCCTTCTTCTTCGAAGTCGCGTGATTCTTTTGCGGTGTCAACGCACACTATGATGTGTACTGGTGCTTGGCTCATCCAGTATTGTTGTCTGCAGAGTTCTGCGGCGAGTTCTCGTTGTTCTCGTTCAAGCAAAATGACGAATTTGTAGTTCTGTAAGTTTCCTGCGCTTGGCGCTGATCGTCCAGCGTTCAGAATAAATCCTACTTTTTCCCACTCTACTGGTAATGAAAGGTATGATCGTACGCTTCTTCTTGTGAGCATCGCGTCGATCGCGTCCATCGTGGTTACTTCCTCTTCGAGTGTTTTTTCTTTTTTACAGAGTGTTTCTTGTGATGCTTCTTTGAGTGGTGTTTTTTCTTTGTTGTTTTCTTCACTGTGTGTCTTGATGCTTGTTTCAAAGCGTGGGTGAGTTCTCCGTTAACGAAGTGTTCTATTTTTTGGTGTGATACTCCTTCGTGTCGGAGTGAGAATCGTGCGAGTGTTTTCGCTTCGTCTGCAGTAACCAGTCCTGCTTTGAATAAGGTAAGCATTTCTCTCTTCGTGTACTTGTGCGAGAGCCCTAATATTTTCAGAACGCGTCTTGTTATGGTATGAATCATTCTTACACCTCTTGGTCGTTCTTGAGCACGGATACTTTATAAAGCTTACCAAATCTCGTTCGTGCAATGGTTACGTTAATCATCGCGGAGAAGCCGGCCGCCGCTCAGAAGTTGGCTGAAGCATTGGCTGATGGTAAGCCTTCGAAGAAAGCTGAGGGTGGTGTTTCTTATTATGAGTTTAGTAATGGTGGTAAGGAGTATATTATCGCTGCTGCTGTTGGGCACTTGTATGGTCTTGCTCAGAAGGTCATAAAATCCGGCACTCCCGTGTTTGATAATGAGTGGTTGC
>CAYHWM010000104.1:0-4775 GCA_964359925.1 uncultured Methanosarcinales archaeon | reverse complement strand
CGTTGAGTTCCATTCCTACAACGGGAGTTTCGAGAGAGAACGCGTTCAAGACTGAAGGATGCAATTCTCCGACGAACGCTACTCGTTTCCCGTTGACGACGACGCTCGCAACTCTACCAGGAATGAAACTTTTATGCTCCATCTCGACGAAAGAAGCAGAAAGTCCAATGCCTGACAAGAGGAACTCGACAACTTGTTTTCCTTCCGTGAACGTGACGTTCGAGTGCGACGTAACGAAAGCGATGCGTTCATACTCCGTAATATCCGAGCCAGTTTTCACGACTACCGTTCCTTGCTCGAACACTTTCTGAGGAAACACAACGTGCTTATTCTTTGATAGGATATCCAACAATTGAGGAATGATCCAAGAACGAACAACAGCATATTGTGACGATGACGCGTTAGAAATTCTCACAGTACCAAAATCTTGAACGCTCATACGATCGTACAACAAGTCATCAGATGATAACATTTGAGAGAATGATTCTTGGAACCCTGCACCGACGAGCAATTCTCGCAATGCGTCAATCAAAGGAATAAGAGTAGATTCTCTCCCAATGGTCGATTCTGTCAATGGCAATGCTTCAAGCTTATCAACACCATACGCTATTGCGAGATCTTCAATAATGTCCACAACGTGAAGAATATCATCACGGTAGGATGGAACAAGAACAGTTCCCTTAGCATACTCACACCTCATCTTACGGAACAAAGAACGCTTCTCAGATTCAGACAATGAAACGCCGATAACGTTCTCAGCAGCGCCAACAGGAAGCTTCCAAGAGGCAGGAGTTATGAGTGGAGTCACTTTTGATTTCCCACCAGTTTTAATTTTTACAGGCTCAATACTAAAACCTCTCACGGAAAATATCATCGCGAAAATAGACGCTACGAGATCAACAGCAGTTTCGTCAGTGCCGGTCACTTCAAAGAAGAGTTCAGACTCTCCAACGTCAACCTTTCCAAGACTTGCAGAATTAATAATGGGAGGAAAACTCAACACTTCTCTCGAGGAAGAAACAAGAACTGGAAACTTTTTCAGCCCCGCAAGAGCACCACCATACTCTTCCCCTTTCGGGTGAGTAGCAACTATTTCAGAAAGGTTCATCTCTTCAAAATAACCCAACGGAACAAAACGAACACTCCTCGGATCAACAGCTCGGTACAGTACTGGAAACTCTATCTTTCTCGAAGGGTACAACCCTATAGCAACCTTTGAACGTTTCCTACCAAACACGTCAGCAATCTTTTCTTGAGCTTGAATGAGTTGAACGAGCATAGACTCCGACACTTTCACCCCCTTAGCGATGAATGCCGCAATGAACGAACGAACACCTTTCACGCTCTTCTCGACGTGAACTTCTCGAGAAGGTTTTCCAAGCTTCACAGAAAGAAGTCCTTCTTCAACTCCAAGAATTCCTCTCAGAAGAACGGCAACACCCTCCACACTCCACAACCAAGGCTGATTCGTATCATTGAACTTTATCGTCAACTCATCACCGACGACAGACTCCACTTCGCCCTTCGCACTCTCGAGCAACGATCGCACTTGTTCTATAGAACAATGCTTTCCTATAAGAGCCATCAAATCTTTCACGGAACACGTTATCGTAGGCATTCAGATCACCCTCGAAGTTCTCAAAAATTCTAAGTCTTGACTGAACAATTGACGAATGTCAGTCAAACCAAGCTTGAACATTGCGAGACGATCAATACCGATACCCCACGCGAGAACACTCACATCTTTCCCGAGCAAAGGAACGACAACTTCAGGCCTGAATATTCCTGCGCCACCAAGTTCCACCCATCCAAGAACAGGATGCTTCGCGAACAATTCTAAACTAGGCTCAGTAAAAGGAAAATATCCAGGAACGACTCTAATCTCTTCAGCTCCCGCAAACTCTCTCGCAAACATTTTGAGAAGTCCTACAAGGTGACGAAGCGTCAAGTGCTCTCCGATAACGAAACCTTCCGTTTGATTAAAATCTGAAAGGTGAGTTGCATCAATAACGTCTTTTCTGAACACTCTCGTAATACCAAAATATTTCCCAGGAATTTGTAATGAATGACTCGCGAGCATTTTTGAAGAACAAGCAGTACCTTGAGATCGTAAAACAGCACGAAGAGTTTTTTCACTATCGAAAGGATACCTCCACCCTCGAGAACCTGCAATTCCTTGCTCGTGAGCCTTTTTCACTTTCTGAACGAGTACAGGATCCACACGTAACGACGTCGGATCGGCTACGTAGTACACGTCATGAATATCCCTCGCTGAGTGAAACTGAGGCATGAACAACGAGTCCATATTCCAAAATTCAGACTCTACGAGAGAACCGTTCATTTCTGAAAATCCTAAACTCAAAAACTTCTTTCTCACACTATCAAGGAACGAGCGGTACACGTGATGCTTACCACCAAATAGTCGAGGAACGACAGCGTCAACGTCAAAACGGCGAAACGTTTTACCCTCCCAAGACTTCGACTTTAACACTTGAGAAGTAAGAGAGTCAATCATCGAATCATCAAGAACTCCAGCCTTCAACAGATCACGACCGATAGGTTCCAACAATACAAGCTGAGACTTCCTCTTCTCCACTATGAGAAACCCTTTCCTTTTCTTCAACGAAGAAATAATTTCGATATCTTTCGACGAGAGCGATGCGACACTCAAAGGAAACTGCTTCTTCAAAAATGACTCTTCAGAAAAACCTTGCTCGAGCAACGAACGACCCTTCGCAGTGCACACGACTATAAGCTCCTTATCTTTACGCAATATGACTGCGCCACTCGACCGCAACGATCCAAGAGCGGCATTCGCTTCATCCCTCGATAATCCAGTCTTCACAGAAATTTTCGATATGGGAAGTTCTTGAGTCTTTAACGATTCCAACAATCGACGCTCAGGAAGACCTTTCGAAAGAGCCTGCTTTGCAGTATCACCAAGCAAGAGCACATCAGTCACATCAGTCTTCAAAGAAACAGCACCTTTCTTTTCTAACCACTGAACAGCGCGCACTACTTCAACAACGGAAAGATTTGAAGCGTGAGCAACCTCTTCAACACTCGAAGCTCTCTCCAGCACTGGCAAGACGCGACGCTCCAACCTATGAAGACTTTCAGTAACTTTCTTCAGACTCATCAAGACCCCCACCAAGACGAGACACCTACTTGACCTTCTTCATCGAATCCCAAGCAGCGTTGAATAATTGTTCGAGAGAACTCGCAAAGAAAGGCGTGTTCACCCAAATACCAATGTCATACGTAGGATGCACCTTTTCGTCATCCATCACCATAAAGACGAGTTCTTGACCGTCGACGACGACGAATCTCGAACGCGCTTCCGTATGACGAATTTCTGCAATGCCATCCAGATCTTTTACTGCATTCTTTGTATCTTTCGTCAAGGGAGCAGCAATACGAATAGTCACTCCACGCTTCTTCAACTTTTCGAACAACGGCTTCAACCCATCAATCTTTCTGATGAGTCCAGAAGACGTCGTCATAATCGTAACCGACTTCGTAGCTCCACGAATGACGAGTTCAAGGTGAGAATACAAGTTGTGCCTACCCCTCAACGAGCCAGAAAGGTCCGTAGGGTCGACGAGTTCAACTCCTTGAGTATGCAACGATTCCAACTCTTTCACGACATCAGTCTCTTTCAAAGACTCGAGACGCTCAACAGTTTCATCAGCGTGCATACGAGCATTCTTCTTTACTCGCTCAACAACTTCTGCAGGAGGTACAGCAATATACTTTATCGGTTTTCCGAGCTTCATAATAACGAAACCCTTCTTTTCCAAACTTTCAAGAACGTCATAACTCCTACTACGAGGAACGTTAGAAATATCACTCAACTCTCCAGCGGTAGAAACACCACGAGAAAGAAGCGCTGTCCAAATCTTGACTTCATACAAGTTCAGAGAAAAATAGCGGCGCAATTTACTCAAAAGCTCATCTTTTACTATCATAGGCAACACACTCCCCTTTTTCTTTTTTGCAGTAGAGCATTCTTGTGAACACGCCCGCAAAAAGATTTACTAACAAGGAGTGGAAAAACACCACCACTATAAAAAGGTTTCTTATTCGTTCACGAAACACCGACGAAAGAAGAAGAAAAAGTAGGAAGTAGAGTATGAAAATATGAGAATAGCACATTCAACGTTCTACAAACTACTGAACATCAAACCTCAACAACGCCGCGATACCTCCCAACCCATCAAGCATCGCACCACCATCATGCTCCGAAGACACAAGAACGATTCTCCCCTTCGAACGGTCAACAAGAGGAAACAACACGTCAACAGCATCGCCCTTCTCGCGCTCACGCTCCAAACACTTTGACGAAACGAGAAGAGTTTCTACGGCTCCAGCAGACGCAGATTGCGCCACGGAAGAAACACCATAGGACACTTTCGAACCTTTCCTTATTCGTTGCAACACTTCATCAACGACGGAACACTCGACAGAAATCCTATTTGCGACAATGAGAGATTTTGCTTCTGATCGTTGTAACACTTCACGAACTCCAGGAATACCATCAGTAGAACACGACGTGAGAACAACTCTTTTTTGCAGTTCTTTCGGAAGCACGTTGAAGAAATCTTCCTTCCAAAAACTTGGAGATGCTACGAGCGCAGAACGAAGAGAGAAACGATCCAACACGTCACCAAGCTCTTTCGCTACGAGTGGGAAAAAATCTTTCGTCGTCACAGTAACGTGCTTTTTCGCCACTTGCCCCTTCAACTGACACACCACCCTGACCCCCTCACGACTCG
>CAYHWM010000103.1:0-4787 GCA_964359925.1 uncultured Methanosarcinales archaeon | reverse complement strand
ATTCCGACTCCTGTAGAGTCTGATTCTATATCGTTCCAAGCTACTGAGAATGGTCTTGATATGTCCGCTGATTTGACGACGGGGCACGTGACTAACACGTTTTATTGGGTGAATGATTCATCACCTTCTGGTTCTGAGATGTACCTTGCAAGTTCTTCTTCTTCGAGGATTTGGACGGAGAATGGTGTCGATATTCCTAAGGGTGATTATTTCATCTTGAATGATGGAGGAAGTAATTCGAGAGTGTTGCGATTTGAGAACATAAGTAGTACTTCGTCAAGTAATAGAGTAACCGTGTTTGATCCCGCAATGGGTTTTTCGACTGATTGGGAACATAATGAGACTGCTGGCTTCATAGTATATGATGGAGTACAACACGAATTTCACGTAACTCCAACGTCATCTTCTGATGGCACTATTCGTTTTGATTCTGGCTTGTCGAACGTGTTATACACTGCGAAGGGTAACAGTATCACGTTAGATAGTAGTGTTGGGACTGCTGGGTCTGTGGGCAGCAACACGATATGGGTGACGTATGATTCTAAGTCTGCTTATGGAGTGATTGCTTTGCCTATTCCTATTAATGCTGCAGTCGATCCTGATGGTTCTGACGTCACGATGGGAACAACGGTTGATTCATTGAGGAGTTTGGTTCCTGAATCGTCAAGAGTGGTTAACTTTGCAGCTCAGAGCAACTCTGGTTCTTCCGTGACGTACTTGAACATTGACATACTTCAAGGGTAGTCCTGTCGTGTAGCCCTGCTCGAACCTCTTTTGGAGTGTGTAGTGTTGTCAGAGGGATTTTTTTTTGGGTTTTTATTTTAATTTTAGTAGAGATATCTTGCATATTTCTACGAGTATTGGTAGAATAGTTTTTTCGAAATCAGCATATTCTTGTTCATTGATGGAGATGAGTGTTAGTTGTTCTTTTTCTTTCAGAATATCGTGTCGGTGTTCAGTAAGCAGTTTTATGTTTTGTTGAATTTTTGCTGAGAGCTCTTTCACAAAAGATGTAGTGCTGAGAATTTTAGCAACGACTTTTCCTTTTTCTATCTTTCTCACATCAACTATTTTTGAGACCAGAAAGAGGTCGAGCAAGTCTCTTTCCTTGATGACTGGTCTTGTTAAAACTGCTCGTATTTTTTCCATAGCTACTTCTCTGAGGTCATAGCAGAGGATGTTTTTCTTTATGTTGATGACTATTCCTTCTACAAATTCAAGAGTATGGAGTAGTTCTTCATCAAATAAGTGCTGAATAGTTTCGAATCGTGGTTGATGGATGAGTTCGTCATTAAAATTAACTTCATATTTTATGAACCCTTCAGTTCCATATACTGGGAGATAGTGGATTTTGAATAAATAGACGTTTTTCCGATTCATGACTTTGCAATATTTACTGTCGGATTTCTTAGGGGAGAAGTCAAAACCGTATTTCTTACTGATTTCGGATAGTTTTTCTGAAAGTCCGGCAGTGAACTCAGAAATGATTTTATTTCTTTGCTTTGAAGAGCTGTTTTTCAATTTCTTGTTTTCGAGATAGGTGAAGTCAAGATCTTCACTGATGCGATGGTATTGTAGGTGTGTTCTGGTCAATAATGTTCCTCCCTTGAAGACGAGCTTGCGAAAATACGATTCTTTATCATCATCAATGTTTTTACTCATTTCATTCAGCAACAAAGTAAGATAGAAATCTTTTTCTATTGTTGTTTCGTTAAGGCGTGGATGTTTTTCTTTTATGTTTGTCACGAATCTTCTGAGTACATCATGGTCAACCATTTATCGCACCTTTTGAACTTTTTCAGAATAGTGTTTGGAATATTTCTTCACTATTCGCATTTTAATTTTAAAGTCGAGTTGTTTCTGAATGGCGTTTATGTTTTTTCCTTGATACGAGTGAAAGTACAGAAAATCGAGATATGTTTTTTCAAGGTCTGCATAAAAGTATTTCACTCCGTTACGCGTTTTTTTATGCAGTAATCCGAATCTACATCTTTTTTCCTTCGTTTTTATAAATTTGAATCGGGAACTTCCTAACTTTTTTATTCCTGAAAACCGCGTATTGATGATGGGAATACTGTTCAGAGTCTGCCAGCTCACGTTATGTTCTCGTAACGATCTTTCCAATCCAAGATACCACAGCATGTTCATCTTTTCTAAAACCAAAAAGATAAGCTCTTCTTCAGAATACTTGCAATACTGGTGGTGTCGCTCTTCCAAGGAGTAGATATAATAATAATCGTTGAGAATACGTCGGATATACTTGCTTTTTCTGATGGATGTCCAGATGCTCAGAATATTAATTTTCTTTTTATAGATTCTTTGGTATTCCTCGAGCGTGTGGAAGATGTCTTCTTTGGAGATGATGTTTTCCTTTTGAAACCTCAATTTTTCTATAATTTTAGGCGATATTCTATTTTGAAGGGTAACCATCTTAGTTACTCTGTGAAACAAAACTATATAAATCTTTCGTTCAAATCCGCGAGCCGAAAACTTCGATACTTTTATAAACGAGGAGTGTGCGTTGATGCTTGGCGTTGATGCACAATGGTTTTGAAGACACTTTCGCACAAGGAAAGAGTTGTTTCGTTGTTGAAGGAGCATCCTGAAGGGCTTACCATCGTCGAGATTGCTTCTGCTGTTCATCTTTCTCGTAATACTGTTCCGGTGATTCTTGCTGAGTTGAAGGGCGAGGATGTCTTATCGAGTGATGTTTCTTTGAAATATTCTGATGCTCATGTTCCTGTTCTTATGGCGTTGAGGAAGAGGGTTCGTGAGATGGAGCGTCGTAATTCTTGAGCTCTTGATTATTGATGAGTGAGTTGAAACTTTTTTGGTTTTTTTTAGCTTTTCGATTGTTCGTTTCCGTTCAGGAATGTGCAGAGTGTTTCGTATAGGTCTTCCATTGTTTTGTGTTGTTGCGCTCTTGGTGTTCCGCTCACGGGTAGTGTGTAGATTGCGAGGTCGTATCGTGTTTTGTTTTCAGTGATCGCAATACGAGTGTGTGGTGTTCTGTTGGTTCCTGTGGTTGGTTCTCGTTCGTATGCTATCGTCCAGCATTCTCCTTTTCTTGTTTCTGATTGTTGTGGTGTGAATCCTTGTTGTTCGAGGAGTTCTCTTATTGTTTGTTCGAGGGGATTCATTGGTGTCTTGTTCGTGGCCGTCTTCATCGTTCTTCTCCGAGTATGGTTGTGATATCTTCATTGAGTGAGTGTTCAATATCTATCCATTGTGGGAAGAGGTGGTTGTTTTCGAGTGTTGTCTCGTCGCGCCATCCTCCTGTGATTGTTTGGTGTTCTCTTTCGAGTCTTTCGTGTTCCCATGATTCTCTGTCTTTTGCGAGCGTGAGTACGAGTTCTCTGTAGGTTGGGAAGTGGTGGAACCTGTTTCCGAGGTAGTATCCTGCGTCGAATATTTTTTTCGCGAGTGTTGGTTCTAATCCCATTCCTCCGCCGAAGTAGACTCCTGGTTGTAGTGATGGTAGTGTTTTTGTTCCTCGCGGGATTCTTGGCATTCGTATGATTGCGCTGCACATCGCGTCGTTGAATGTTCCGTTGGGTGTTTGTTCTGGTAGTATTGTTTCTTCTGGTGTCGGGTAGACGAGCTCGGGGCTAAATAGTAATCTGCATAGGTCGTACACGATAACGGTTGCGCGTTCTGTATGTTTTGGAGTGTACCGTACGAGTGTCCACTCTCTATCAAAGTTTTGTACGATGGTTGGCATTGTTCGTCCCCTGTTCTGAGGTGTTCGTCGTCGTTTTTTAATGGTTGCTATTCTTGTTCGTCGTTACTGTTCTCTTGTGAGCTCTTCGATGTATTGTTTCTTCTCAGGGTTGAGACTGAATTTGAGTAAGTATAGTTTAAATACTTCTTTTTTCTGTTCTTCTTCTATGACTGAAAAAAGTGCATTTGTGCAAGTGCTGGGTGACTATCCATTGATTCGCGTACTGAATTATTTGTTAATCTATCGAGATCTTGACTATTCTTTGACGGATATCGCTGAAGGTTCTGGAGTTGCGTGGTCGACGTTGAGCTCGTTGTGGTCGAAGATGGAAAAGGAACAATTTGTTGTTCACACGAGAAATATCGGTAATGCGAAATTGTTTCAGCTTAATAAGAATAGTCCTCTTGTTGCAGAATTCATAACGTTTGCGGATAACATTGTGTGGCTTCGATCAGGTCCAGTACAGAAATTGGCAGTTGCTGAACACTAATCTCACTCACATCAGTCGTAATCGTTTTCTTTCTCGTCGTACCATTCCGTCTTTCTCAAGTTGCGCAATGATAGTTTGAGAGTTTGGAGCGTCGTTCTTGAACGTTCGTAAGTGTGTTGTGAGTTCTTCTTCCGTCGCCGTCGCGTGTTCTCGTAGATAGTCTACGATTTTTGCTCTCCAGTACCTGTTCGAGTGGAGGAATGTTCCTTGAGTCGTGATCGTTGCTTGTTTTCCGATGTGGAGTTCTTTGCGGTAGTAATCGCACTGCTTGTTGAGCGGGCACGTTTCGCATCTTGGGTGTTGTTGTGTGCAGATCGTCGCTCCCAAGTCCATTAACGCGTTGTGCCACGTCCTACTGTTTCCTTTCGGAAGTGCTGTTCTTGTGAGTTCTTCGGTTGTCTTGTTATCGTCGTGGTAGAGTCTTCCGAGGACTCTTTTGATGTTCGTGTCGATGAGTGTTACGTCATGGTTGTGTGCGAAGCTGAGGACTGCTCCTGCGGTGTAGGGTCCGATGCCGGGGAGTTGTTCGAGTTCTTCTTTCGTCGTGGGGAGTACTCCATTGTTTTCTTTGACGAC
>CAYHWM010000102.1:0-4872 GCA_964359925.1 uncultured Methanosarcinales archaeon | reverse complement strand
TTCAAAAAGTTGTGAGTTTCTTCTTTGTCTCCAACTTTAACTGGTCTGCTGACGTAGTTTGAAGTTCCGAGGTTTTGGAATGCTGTTCCAGGGTCTACTTCGGTGTAGTACGTGAGTGAGTCTCCGTAAGGTTCTTTGAATAAGAGTGAGAGGTCGACACTCGTGTTTGTCGAGTCAGCTTTCATTGATATGTCTGCAACGCTCGTGCTGAGTGTGATTGGTGGATTGTTGCTTTTGATGACTGATACCGTGAAGCTCGCATCTGAGGATTTTGATCCGTCGTTTGCTCGAACGGTGACGGTGAATGTTCCTGTTGCGTAGAGTACTGGTTTGCAGGAGATTTTTGTTCCTTCGATCGTACACTCGAGTGAGTCTTTGTCGTTCACTTTTGGAGTGATGCCTACGATACTGTAATTGATTGTTCCTGCTGGTATGATAGAATCTGTCGTGTATGTTGAAAGGTCGTAGAATTCGTGGAATCCTGCTGTTTCTCCTACTTTTGGTTCGATGAGTTGGTTTTCTTTCGTGAGTGATGTCCAGAGTGGTGCTTCGTTAGGCCCGAGGAATTGTATCGTTACTGATTGTGACGTGAACCATACATCGTGGTAGTCTTGGACTTGTGCCGTGTACGTTTTCGTAGTGGCGCTTTCTCCTAAGACTACTTGTACGAGTGTGCACGAGCTGTCTCCTTGGCAGTTCGTGAGTGCTGATCCGAGACTGTTACTATATACGTTTCCGTTTTCGAGTATTCTTAATTGTTTCAAGTATGGGTTGTCTCCGTAGTCTACTGCTGTTGCGATGAGTACTGCGCGGTCTGGGTGTTGTTCGTCGATAGTGAGTGATCGTGATGGGTCGAAGTCTGTAGCACTGACGAGTGTTGACGATGCGAGTGTCGTCACGATGAGGAGCGCGATGAGTCCAAATACTTTGTAGAGTTTATTCATTTCACTTTCCTCCTAATGGTATTTCGAGAGTTATGCTTGCTCCGTGTTGTGTTTTTCCGAGGTCGTCATTGCTTACTCTGCTTCTCGTTCCTGCATCTCCTGTTGGTACGTGTTCTCCCCAGAATCCTTGGATGTTGAGGCGAGCGCGTTTTCCAATGCTGAATTGTAGTTCTGCTTGAACGTCGGAGTTTGTTGCGTGTTTCATCAGTTCTGGAACTTCTTCAGTTCCTCCTGCGAACCTGTCGAGTCCGTGAACTCTGTTAGGGTCTGCAAGTCCTGATAATCGTATTCCTTCAATTCTGAATCCTTCGATGAGTGGTAGCGCTTGGTATCCGAGTGGAATATTCATATCTATTCCTACTCGAGGATTTTTGTCTCTGGTGACATTTTCGTACAAGACCGCAAATGTTGGTCCTTTTACTTTTCTGAGTGTTTCACTTCGTACTCCTTCGAGGAGTGCGTTTTCGAGTGTTGGGTGTGTTTCCAATCCTTGAATTGCGAGTGACCTCATAGTTGCATCTTTGAGTGTTGGCAAGTCTTCAGCTCGGGATATTCCTATTCTCGCGATTTCTTTTTCTCCGTCTCTTGAAATGAGGAATTCTACTGGTACTCCTTTGACGAGCCTGTACAGTCCGAGTGTTGCTCCTACTGAACTTTTGTGGTCTGAGTCGCTGGAGTGTGTTCCTCCACTGCCGGAAAGTCCGAAGATGAATCCTTTATTTCCTGTTTGTGCATCGTAGACTACTCTGTATTCTTGTGCTCCGAATTTCTTTTTCGGTATGAGTATTCCTTTGCCGTCTTGCATTGTTCGAGAACTGATATCGTGCTGGGTGACGTCGAATGTTATTCTTCCGTCTGATCCTCCTGCGACGAATCCGAGTCCGTATTTTGAGTTGTCTTGGTCGCTCGTTGTCGCGACTGTCGTGTCAACGTCGTAGTTGATGTTTGGTTTTCCGGATACGGGGATGCTTCCTTGTTCTTGAAGTCTTATGATGTCTCGTGATTGTATTTTTTGTCGTGCTACGTGAGCGGTGATTCCGAAAACTGGTGATGGTCGTAGTGTTGCTTCTATTCCTCCGTCGGTGAGTTCTTCGTGGTGAATGTTGGTTGTCGTTCTTGACGCGTTCGCGCTCGAGGAATGGTTTTGTTCTCGTCTATTCTTATCAGCTCTTGATCCCCAAAGGGTCCATGAGCTTTTGGGAGTTTCGAAGCTTGCTACTCCGTATTTTGTTGCAGTATCAATAGGGTTGGTGTCTGTGTAGGAGAGTTTTTCTGCATCTTTTGTGTTTGCTCCGCCGATTATAACTGTGCTTGATCCGTTGTCGGTAATGAGGTTTCCTGAGTATCCGTCTGCTCCTGCGAATGTTTGTCCTCCTGCTCCTATGGTTACTCTGTTAGGAATGGTTGATGCGGAGAGTTGGTAGAATGATCGTAGTAATGCGTTGTTAGGGTGTACTGGAGGTACTGCTCTTTCGTGAGGAGGATTTGTTGAAGGAGTTTCTGCTGCTGGTTTATTTGTTGAAGGAGTTTCTGCTGCTGGTTTGTTCCAGTCATCTTGAGTGACATTTCCTGCTCGTGCTTCTGATGCTCCGAATGAAGAGATGTAGATTGCGGCCACGGCTGTTGCGCCTATTGCTGTGTTTTTGATGGCTTGGTACCACGATGTCTCACTAGGTTTTATGGTATATTTCATCGTTCGTTTCCTCCACTAAAATACTCTTTCTTGAGTAGTGACGGATAGCCCCCTATATAAAGCTTTCGTTTTCTTAACTACTCGGGGGTGAAAACAAATGGTGGCGAGTTTTTCCTCCGTCGATATATGGAACGACAGAGAAGAAAACGCATCCCCGCAGAGTCTACAAGTTCCCACTCGTTACTTCCTACCTCGCCACTCCCTACTTCCTACAAGCCAGTCATAGCTCATATTCTCACATTCTCACATTCTCACATTCTCACATTCTCATATTCCCATATTCTCATCTCCCACACAACCAACAACCTACCACAACAACTTGCCTGCGATAGCTTTAAAAACAACCCCTTCCCGCCCGATTGTATGGCTATTATTTCTTACTTACAAAAGGCGTGGCAAAAGCCCTCGGAAGAGGTTGAACAGTTATGGCGCGAGCGTTTGTACGCTTGGCGCAGAGAAGACTCGACTGTCAGAATTGATTATCCTACAAGGTTAGATAGAGCTCGAGCTCTCGGATACCGCGCGAAGCAAGGTATTTTCATCGTGCGTCAGCGAATCGCGAGAGGTGCTCATAAGAGAGAGCGATGGTCGGGTGGTAGGATGTCTTCAAATATGGGTAGGACGAAAGAGTTGCGTAAGAATTACCAGCTTATCGCTGAAGAAAGAGCTTCGAAAAAGTTTTCTAATTGTGAAGTTTTGAATTCGTACTACGTCGCGAATGATGGTAAGTGGGAGTGGTATGAAGTCATTCTCGTCGAGAAGACAAGCACCCATATCAAGAATGATTCTCAATTATCGTGGATAACGCTTGCAGTTCACAAGGGTAGAGCTCATCGTGGATTGACGAGCGCTGGAAGAAGGATGAGAGGATTGCTCTGGAAGGGTTCTGGAGTGACGAAGGCGAGACCAAGTAGGCGGGCTCACAAGCGTTCCTTGTAGTTCGTAATCAAGATAGGTAATACCCGTTCCAATGGTTACTAAGAAAAAGAAGAGCGCGGTGAAGAAGTCTCCAAAGAAGAGTGTTAAGAGTATTGTAAAGAAGAGTTCTCCACGAAAAACAAAACAAGTACTTCATTCTAAGACGAAGGGTAAGAAAGGGAAGAGTATTGATGCTGAGAAGCTCGTCGAGGAAATGAATAAGAGCGAGGACGAGTTCGAGGAAGAAGAAGGTCACAGAAAGAAGAAGCATTCGAGCGACGAGATTCGTTGGGAAGACTTAGAAGGTTTCGATTTTGAAGACGACGCATACACAGAAGTAGACGACGGTAGCGGTGCTGGCGCCCCTCCTGAAGAAGTCTTTGACGAAGAACCGTGAACGTCTGCGAACAAATTTGAGAATGTGTAACTATGATAGTTCTTCCACTCTTCACAACCTACCAACTAACCACCACCTCCTACTTCCCAAGCACTCTCATCGCAACACTATTATATAGGCAGTTCTTTTGTATTTAAAAAAAAAAGTGATTCAAAAAGAGGAGTTTTGTATGAGTATCACCATCAGTGGGTCTATTGGTTCTGGTAAGAGTACTGTGGGGAAGGTTCTTGCTGAGCGTTTGAAGTATTCTTTGTTTGACGTTGGTGGGTTGATGCGTGAGATGGCAACCGAAAGAGGGTTGACTCTCGAAGCACTCGGAAAGATTGCCGAGACTGATGATTCTGTTGATGAAGAGTTGGACTCGAGGGCTGAAAAACTTGGTCGAGAACGTGATGATATCATTCTTGTTGGGAGATTGGCGTGGATGTTTTTGCCTTTCTCGTTTAAAGTGTTTTTAGAGTGCGACTCAAAAATTGCTGCGGGGAGGATTTTCAAGAATCAGCGATCTTCAGAGAAGAACGCAAAAAGTGTTTCTGAATTGTTGAAGCATAATAGTGAGCGTCATAAGAATTTGATGGTGAGGTACGAAAAGAAGTATCATACTGATTATACTGATAAGACGCATTACGATTTTATTCTTGACACGTCAAAGTTGACCGTGGAAGAAACGGTGAGTGAAGTTCTTTCAGCGTTTAATGAGTGGTCAACGCCTCTCGTTGTAGGTTTCAAGGGTAATGTTGCTTCTGCAAATATTGGTGAATCGTTGGAAGCATTGGGTGTAAAAGTTCATTGGCTTTCAGAGCCTGCTCTCGACGTGAAAGTTCTTCCTCCAGCAAAGCAGTACATTGTCGTTTATTCTCATAGAAGTGTGAAGGGCGTTCCGAGTTTGACTGTTCATAGTACTGGTAGTTTTCATCACG
>CAYHWM010000101.1:0-4889 GCA_964359925.1 uncultured Methanosarcinales archaeon | reverse complement strand
AAGCTATCATTTATTTCTTTATCATTCTCCCTTCATAAATCTCTAATGTGCACTCGTTCACGGTCGCGTTCCAAACTTTCGGGAGGAGGTGTAATTCTTCGAGGAAGAGTGAGCGGTCACGAACGCACTGAGCATTGTTGCTATCGAGTGGACAGTCATACGAGCAAGAGTTCCACGAAGCGAAAGCGAGTCGAGAACGCCATCGAAGGAGTTCACTCCTCGCAAACTCGAAGCCACCAAAGAATTTCACAGGATGATCAACGTACACCATGATGAGAGGGTCTGAAGCGAGAACTACTTGGAACGGTTCTAATGACTGGTTCGACCCGTATGAGTAAAACTCTTTCTGAACCTGCGAGGGAGGCCATTGCGAGCCAACAACATCACCAACACCACCAACGATGACGACGACAAGAAATCCTCCGAGAACAACCGAGAACACTCTCCGGCTCCACACTCCACTCAAGAATTCAAGAATTGTCGAGCAAGCAATTCCTGCAAGCACTGCGAGAAAAGGAACAGCCATCAACACGTACCGTTCCTCTTTATGAGGAATGATTGATAAGAATGAAAGCATAGCAAGAGCTGAAAGGAGAACAAAGAATCCACGCTTTTCCTTACGAGGAGAAGCAAGAACTATTACTGTGCCTACGAGTCCAGCAACGACGAGCCACCACGCGCGACTCCATAGGATATCAACATACCACGAAAGCGAAGCTATAGGACCAATCGTAGAGTACACGATGACACCATCACGCAAGAACGAAAAAAAACCACCAAACAACACCTTTTGGCTCACGAGGTAAGGAACAATCAATAACGCACTTCCCAACGCCAACCAACACGTCCTCTTCAGTGATCGAACAGCTTCTGAACGCTTCCAAGACTCGAAAGGAACATCATACCACAACACGATAACGAGAACAGGAAGAATAACCGCCTGAGGAAACCTCGTCAGAACAGAAACTCCAGCAACAAGCCCTGCAAGGAAAGGCCTATTCCTCAACGCGAGCACGAGAGCAGCAACGCTCAACCCTGTTGATAAAATATCAGTCAATAACAAAGGAAACAATGAAAGAATAGAAACGAACGACAACGAAAACAACAACGACCAACCCTCACTCCCCCGAGAAACCATCCTACTGAGGAAAAACACGGAACACAAAAACAACACCGAAGAAAAAAAACTCAACAAGAAACGATAGACCTCAACAGGAACACGAACATACTCAAAAGCAGAGATAACAATAGGAAGAACAGGAGGTCTGAACGTTTCCCACATACCAGAAACACCACCTGACGCGAGAACTTTTCCCATGCCAACATAAATCGCCTCATCCCACCACAATTGAGAAGACGTTCTCCACACGATGAAAGAAAGAGAAAGAACGAGAAGTATTGAAATAATCAATACTCCAAGGGAAACTTTTCGCACATCGAAAACGTTCTTCAAACTCATTCTTACTCTCCAAGACCTGACGTGTCAAAAAACTTCTTCGACAACACAGCCTCAAATTCTTCACGAGTAATTCCCGTAGGAAATACATCATCTTCGACTACAACTCCAGGAACATCAGTAATTCCATACTGCGCACGTAGTAAAGAAAGAGTAGGCTCATCACTTTCAAGTGCGGTATTCAGAGGGAAAATAAGTAATCGTTCGCCAAACTTCTTCTTAAAGTACGAAAGCACAGCTCCCTGCGTCGCGCAAGCAGAACACTCTTTCGTCGACGTGAAATATAACACTGTCACGATGTCAAGACCGCAAGATTCCTTCGCGTTCCGCGCAACAAGCCAATACCTCAGATTATCTGTTAAGTATTGACGCTCAATAAGAACGAGCTCTCGCTCCGTCAAACTCGTCGTGTCACGAGCACGAGCACGCTCCACCAATTCAAGAGAAGTACTCAAACGCTTCACCGTACTCGTCAACGCTGAAGAAAAAACTGCACAACTCGCATTCCTACTCTTCGAAGCGACAAGAGTCAAGTATAACTCCTGAACTTGCAAACTCTCATAATCAGTACGTAACTGTCGAGCATTCAAGTCAGCTTCCCTAACCCGCAACGTTTCCACCATCCAAGATGTTGAAAGAACGAGCAACAAAATACCTATTGTTGCGACGAACGCCAACCCATACCTCGACCAGCGAACGTGACGATGCTGAGGAGTGTCTGAAGTGCTTTTCGTTACCATTCTTACCACCAACGAGCCTTCCTTTGAAAAGCTTTCGGAATCAAAGAGAGCAAAACGAACGCTCTGAACACATAATAAGTGAATGCGAATGGAAGAAAAAGAAGAATTGTCTTCAGAGAAAATTTCAGCCGAGCATTATCATGACCAAAAAACAACGTGACGAACGACAACAAAAGACCAATACTCAGCAATACTATCGCAAACACGTTCATAGATAGTACGTTCACATGCCACGAAGCGTTACGAATCAATGTCATAATATCAAAACCTGAAGCGTCCAATACTCTCCACCAATCACGAAGAGTTCTCCCATTCACGTACGCGAACAACACTAACCCCGTCAAGGAGAGAAAGTAAAACATAATATTCATAGGAATTTGAAACAACCCAAAATCGCCATACGAAGGATTGAAGAGCAACCGTTTATACTTCGCCAAACACTGCAACCCTCCAAACTGCCAACGTCTCCTCTGACGGTATAATTGATACCAAGAAGTCGGAACCCTCGTCCACACGAAAGATTGAGAACACTGCTTCATCCTATAATGATGACTCTGTAACCGATACCCTATCTCCTGATCCTCAGTCACCGTTTCAGAAGAAAAACCACCAATCAACCTCAAGACGTCAGCACGATACATACTCAAAGGTCCAGGAGTGACGAACAACGTATCAAGAGTACCAGAAATGCGCTGAAAGAATGAGCTCATCACATACTCGAACTGTTGAAACAACTCAACAATCTTTCTTGGACGATACGCGAGCATAATAGGAACGACAGCAGCGAGACGTCCATCAACATCATTCCTCGAAAAAAAGTCAACTTGCAACTTCACAGCAGAACGGTCAGCAAACGAGTCAGCGTCGAGACACGCGAAGAACTCCCCCCTCGCCTTCTTCAATGCGGCATTCAACGCAGCAGCCTTACCCTTGTTCTCCTGAACGATAAGATGCAAGTTGAATCCTCGACCTCGAAACTCTTGAAGCAACTGTTTTGCAACACTCCCCGTACCATCAGTACTACCATCATCAATCATAATAACTTCAAACTTGTTTTTTGGGTACTCAATACTCATCGCTGAAAGAACAGTCTCCCGCAACGAGTCCTCCTCATTCCACGCAGGAACAGCTATGGTCACGAAAGGTAACGATTTCCTCGCCACGACCTTCTCTTGAACAACACCCTCGCTCAACCTGAGAAACATCACCGCAGAAAAGAAAATCATCACTGCAGATGATAACAACAACGCACACGTAACAAGATCAGCCATCGACGAAAGAATAGAGGAGAACCTTTTAAACCTTCTTCAAAATGTCGCCCAACGTCATAGGACCATCCTTCCCACGTTCTTGTTTGGAAGACACGTCTTCACCACTCACAGAAACGACAAGTTTCGACCCCACTATTCTCTCCCACTTCCTCGCAGTACCAATATCAGGAAGAGAACTACCAGACTCCACGTGCTGCAAAAACGATTCCTTCACTCCAAGAAGAGAAGAAAACTCTTTCTGAGTCTTACCCTTCTTCTCTCGAAAAGAACGAATAATCGCTCCGACAGAAGAAACAACAAACTCCTCAGGAACCGCAACAGCGGGGCGAACACTCCTCGAATCTTTCACTCCACCACTCCACACTCCTTGAGGAGACTGGAGAACTTTACCGAACTTAGAACACTTCTCACACACGGTCAACGTAACACCCTCAACTATAGCTTTCATTCCCGCAGACGAAGAACCACACAATTCACACACTGCCATACTGTGAGAAAATATGCAGAAGTATAAAAAAGTAGCAGGTAGGGAGTGGAGTATGAACTGTGAAAATATGAAAATATACTGTTGTTATCGTGTACAATTGAGAATTCCACAACCATATTCCCACATTCTCAGAATAGCACATTCAACGTTCTACGAGCCACCTACTACAAGCTATCCACTACGAACTACAACGCCACCACTCTTGAAGAGTACCATTTGTTTTTAAAGCTCCTCTTGATAATCTATCCCATGCCCCCTACTGACGCTCCACTCAGAGAGTACATCTCGAGAGCACTCACAACACTCACGAAAGAACAACTCACCCAAGCGCTCAGCAGAAGCGGTTGGCCAGAACAAACAATCACGAAATACGTAGGACAAACACAAGCAAAACAAACAACAACCACTCAACAACAAACAACACTTATCACACTCTCAAACGCGAACGCGCAATACGGAACAAGAAAAGTACTCAAAACGGTCAACCTCTCCATAGTGAAAGGAGAACTCATAGGAATTATAGGAGTAACAGGGTCAGGAAAAACAACACTCCTCAACATGATTACGGGAACACTCACTCCGACAACAGGAACAGTTATGCTTACAGGAACACTCGGCATAGCGCCACAACGACCAGCACTCCACGACCATCTCACCGTACAAGAAAACATAGACTACGCCGCAACACTCTACAACGTACCACTCAAAGACCGCAGAACAGAAGAACTCCTCAGACTCACAGGAACAGAAAAAGAAAGAAACACCATCGTCGAAACACTCAGTCCCGGAACAAAAAAAAGAGTAGACATCGCATGCGCACTCATCCACCAACCATCAATCCTCATCCTTGACGCGCCACTCGCAGACATCGACCCGCCAGCAAGAGAACACCTCTGGCCACTCCTCCACACGATCACCCACAAAGGAACAACCAT
>CAYHWM010000100.1:0-4928 GCA_964359925.1 uncultured Methanosarcinales archaeon | reverse complement strand
GAAATCAAGAATTACAAGATGCTTACGTTGAAAAAATATTCAAAGTTTTAAGAGACGTGTATAAAATAGATACAGGCATGCCTGTATTTCCTGCATCAGTTCCAAAGGAGGCCTCCTTGCGGGCTTGGTTGCTCGTCAGGGTCGTCAACTGCAACGTCGACTCGGCTGCCTACGGCGACGTCGGCCTTGACTACATCGATTCCCGTCTCGTCGCGGTAGTCAGCGCCGGAGGCGCAGTTCGTGAACTTCCGCGAAGCGGAACGCGCGAAAATTCTGGAAAAGTTCTCGAGGATAGAATACAAAACATTTAGAAATACGGGAAGAACTTTCAGACACGAAGGAAAAAAGAAAGAACAGAGGACACAAACCGACGATGATTTCCACTTACACAATACACACAGGCACATTTATAAATCTGTGTTGAAAGATGCTTCTTATGTCAAAAGATCGTTTTATGAAAGTGTACGCCAACCTTCCTGAAAACGTGAGAACCGAAGTTGTCGTCGTTGTCAAAGTAGGCACTATAGAAAAACCTTATACGTGGGATAGTGCATATGTAGAAATCAACAATGACACGCCACTCAGTAAAGAGCTCATAAAAAAACTTGAAACGATGGAGATTATATGACTGACAACGAAGCAGACATAAAAAAACTCATCCTCGCACGATTAGAAACTATGCCAGAATATATCCAAATCAACTTAGGCAGTTTTGGAACGTTAGGAAAAGATGAACTCATACAGCACGTCAAAAGAGGAGACGATTTTGGGAAAAAATTCATCGAAGTACAAATGAAATATTTAAGGACACTAAAACAAGGAGTGTAACCATGGCATACCCAAGTGTACTCATCACGCGTCCAGAACATGACAAAATAACAAGATACCTCTCAGAATGGAATGAAGAAATCATACTCGAAGCAAACAAGAAAGGAATAACAATAAAAGACCTTCAGGGAGAGAATGCAAACAGAACAGCATTCGAAAGTTTCCTCAAAAAACAAAAACCATCACTCGTGTTTCTCAACGGGCACGGTGATGCGAAAACAGTACATGGACACAAAAATGAACCACTTCTCAAATACGAAGAAAACGAAAAACTCCTGAAAGGAACAACCGTGTACGCGCTTGCTTGCGACTCTGCAACAACAGTAGGACATTCAGCAGTAAAACAAGGAACTACAGCATACATCGGGTACACTGAGCCATTCTCGTTTCTCACAAACAAAAATAAAGAATGCAGACCAAAAGACGACGAACTCGCGAACTCGTTCAAAGAAGCATCGAACCAAGTAGGACTCGCACTCCTCAACGGAAAAACACCAGCAGAAGCATACGCTCGCTCCCAATTGAAATTCAAAGAACTTATGCAAAAATTTTCTGCGAGTAACGCTCCACCAGAAGCGGAAGAAATAAGATTCTGGCTCTTCTGGAATATGCAAGCACAAACAGTTCTCTCATAAATCAGGTAAAAATATAGACGATAACTCAACACACTACTACTTCTCATCCTTCGCGTACTCGAACACACCCAAAAACTTACCATCCTTATCAACAACAGGAACGGAATACGTACCAAGATCCATCATCAACGAGTACGCCAACGCGTAACTCTCCTCAAGACGAGCAACCTTCACATCCTTCGTCATAATATCCCTCGCACGAAGCTTCGAAGGGTCAAGAAGTTCAGCAACAACCTTATTATTCATATCCATCGTCGAAACAATACCAACAGGCCTATCAGAAAAGTCAAGAACGAACACGTGATGCTTCTTAGAATCCCTCAACAACCGAGCAACATCCAGAACAGACACGTCCTCACGACACGTCACACCCTTACCTAAATGCTCACGCTGAATCATAGGAGTTATTCATTTTCTAACAGTTTATAAACATTGTGAGGAGTAATGATCAGAGCAGTCTTTAGTGTAGTACTATTTCTTGCATAACCCACAATCTTATCAACAATATCCTCCCCTGAAAGAATAGTTCCATCTTGTAAATCGCCAAATGAATCTAAAAAAACTCCTTCATTGTTTCCTGGCAACTCATCAAGCAATTTAACTATACCTTCCCCGCTAGGCAGCATATCGAAACCTATCGCATACCCATCAGACACTATTTTCGGATCAAAACAGCAAATAGTTTCTTTCTCTAAACTGATAATTCTACGAAGAGTCTCTACTCTCTGAGGAATAGGTCTCTCAACTATAGCAATCCTATACTCAACTGCAATGTGAACGCACTCTCCAAAAGAGAGAAGTTGCATATACAACTGTTCAGGCTCTTCTTTGATGGGGCTTATGTGAGGGCTTTTGGTAACAGGAATTCCTTCCTTTTTGAGTAGTCTCCACAAATAATAACCCCACAACTCATTTTCAGTTTTCATGTGTTCCTCCGATTAATACTATCTACTATGGCACAGTAGATAACCGAAAGATTTAAATCAAAGTAGTCTATTACTATACTACTATGGACGTAATTTCAGTATTGGAAAAAGCAGGTTTAACGAGATCAAACGCTACAGTTTATAGCACACTATCAAGATTAGGACCGACAACTGTGGGAGCGATTATTTCACGTACTAAACTACATAAGGCAACAGTGTATCTTGCACTTTCGTCCCTCCTGAAACAAGGGTTAGTAAGTTTTATCTCTAAAGGAAAAGTTAAGATGTGGCAAGCTACTCATCCTACTGTCATACTAGAATCACTAAAAGAACGCGAAGAACAACTGAAAGAAATACTCCCCTTACTGAATCCAGTAAAAGAAGATGTGTCTTTTGCAACAGTATTTGAAGGAAAAGAAGGACTGAAAAAACTATTCCGAGAAATATTAAACGAAAAAATGTACTACCACCTACTTCCAGGAGTTAAACTTCCAGAGTTACTAGGGTCATTTTTCTACCAATTCCAAAACATGAAGAAGAAAAAGAACATACATGCGAGAATTATCGCATCTGAAACACAAAGAATGAAGCAAGGAATAAAAGACACCAGCGGAGAGTTCAGGTATCTTCCAGAATCATATAATTCTCCCATTAGCACTATTATTTATGGGAAAAAGATTGCAATTATTAGCTGGAAAGAAACAATAGTATTTTTGCTTGAAAGCGAAGAAACTGCTATGGCGTATAAAAAATACTTTCAAACACTATGGATGATAGCAAAAAAATAAGATGACTCTGCGCCATTCGTTCAATAGTTCTCCGTAACCATTAAATATCCCTTCGTTACTCCTCGTTCAGGGGACACCAAATGGACTATTCCATACACTCATCCAGACAAAAGAGCGGGCTTGAAACGATTGTCGGAGTGAGCGCAGGAATACTTCTCGCATCGTCATTCTCCTCCTGTAAGAATTTCGAAGCTGAACAATCAATAGCTCCACCGCAAGAAGTCGCACAACAATCACAACTCGCAGAACCTACTCCAACAACAGAAAAAATTCCTTTCTACGCAAAAATTCCCGATGAACCACTAATAGGAGTAGAACGAGGAACTGGCGAAAGAGGAACAGGAAAACTATTTTGCGATAGTGAAGAACAATCAGAAGGAAAACCATTCCTTACCACGAAATCACTCACTCTGAACGATGAAGCGTACGGAGTAAACATCGACCTCGTTACTGACGAAACATTCAGAGAAGTCGGAGTAAAATATACAGTGACATTCTTCAAACGACCAAGCACTCCAAAAGAAGTACCAACAACAATGCTCCTGTACATGACCGACTGCGAAGGAAAACCATTGAGACTCAACTACCGACAGTGCAGTGTTGGAGAAGCAGTCAACTCCATCAACGTCTTCCTTGGAGGAGCAGTAGAAAAAACTTCAGAAGGCGAGCCATCATTCCTCGTCATGTCTTCACAATTCAGAATAAACACGATCATCGTTCAACAAAACCCATTCTCATCACTCTACGGGTGCAACCCTGAAGACAAGATAGCAAAACTCTCCTACGACGGTTCAGGAAATCTTCAGCAAGGAGATGCCGTTCTCGGAATAGGAAAAGACACATACTCCCCAGAAAGCCCCGAAGCACCAATACCACTCGCTAAGGCGCGCGCACTCATTCTCGAAGAACAAGAAAAACTCCACGTGCGACCATACTCCTGCAAGCAAGCACTCGAAACAGCACAACAACTACTCGGCAACGAAACAACACTCGACGACTACTTGAACAGGAAGTAGTTGGTGGTAGGTTGTGGGAAGTAGGGGGTGGGGCGCAGGGAACAAACAAAACATTTTTAACAAGCAACAATCACAGTCTTCACATGCCTTCCAACAAAAGAGTCATCATCGTCCATCGTTGGGGTGGTTCACCAACAGCAGACTGGTATCCATGGCTGAAAAGAGAATTAGAACACAGAGGCATCTCCGTTGTCGTTCCAGCAATGCCTACACCTGACGCTCCAGAAATAACGTCGTGGGTTACAACACTCCAAAACGTTATCGGAACCCCTGACAAGAACACGTACCTTGTAGGTCACAGTATGGGATGCCAAACAATTCTTCGATATCTTGAACAACTACGAACTGGATCAATAGGAGGAACAGTCCTCGTAGCTGGCTTTTTCACACTCATACCATCATCACTCACCACGCCGAAAGAGAAAAAGATAGCGCGACCCTGGCTTGAAACACCTATCAACAACGAAAAAGTGAAAGAACGAGTTGAAAAAATCGTGGCGATATTCTCAGACAACGACCCATTCGTTCCACTTGAAGAGAACAGACACTCATTCGAAAAAGGGTACGGTGCGAAAACGATAACCAAAAACGCGAAAGGACACTACGACGAAGACAGCAAAACGTACAACCTACCCATCGCCCTAAAAGAAGTATTAAAAATGGCGGGCGTTGAAGAGTAACATGAGAAACTATCAAAAACGATTTTCCATCCTCATACAACAAGATGAAGAGATA
>CAYHWM010000099.1:0-4965 GCA_964359925.1 uncultured Methanosarcinales archaeon | reverse complement strand
CACATATTCCTATCGACGAGAAAAAATCAATCACCGACGGGAGCTAACCACGTACGAGCGTTAAGAACATGAAAGGTACAATAAAGTTTTTCAACGAAGCGAAAAGTTTTGGATTCGTCACTGCTGAAGATGGAAAAGAATACTTCGTGCACAAGTCAGCACTCGAAGCAGGAACTACCCTGAAAGAGAAAGACTCAATAACTTTCGACGTTGAAGAAGGAAAAGAAGGCAAAGGACCAAAAGCGATCAACGTGAAGAAGGTATAAGTAGAGAAGAATAATTCAATTTTTTATTTGTTTTTTTATTTTGCAGTATAATGAAGAACAGAATGATTTAATAAAAATTTGTTCTGTTCTTCGAATATAATAGCGTTAAAAAATATTAAGAATTATAGTTCGCTATTATATTTCTTTCAACAACAAATGAACATTGGAGGAATAGCTCTATGCCTACTGACCGAAAAAAGATGGACAAGTTACGAAGAGGATATCGTGAAGAGATAGCAATTCTTGAAGAGAAATGCAAGAACGGTAACGCTACGAGGGATGAACAGAAAGAACTCGCCAAGATGAAAAGAAAATTAGGATAGTTTCGAATCGTGACAAGTTCTCATCAAACGTTACAGTCCTATGAGTTTTCTCTCACCACAAACTCTCTCCCTTGAACAGTCACGATGTCACCAGCGTTTAACTTTCTCGTCTCGACCACTCCGTTCACGCTCACCGCCCCGCTTCGAATAAGCAGTTTCGCTTGACCGCCCGTCGACGCGAGAGAGTTCAGTTTGAGGAACGAGTTGAGTTCTATGAATGGGATCGCAGGTACAGTAGTCATTCTTCTTCGTTCGTTCTAAGAGTTAATATACTTTACTAAAACTGCGCACACACCTGTAAATGATAACTCCGAGCACTCCTCCAATGATGAACCCTAACACTCCATAGATGATGAATAACACTGGGATAAGAACGATGAGTCCAGCTACTGCTCCCACTCCAGTATGAGTTTGTAAGAACGAGTATAACGTCAGCGGAACGGTGATGAACGTGCTGAGAAGTCCAACAATGCTTCCTATACCGAATGCGAGAAGGTTCTTACTCGTTGCTTTGAGAATGATGTTCGTAGTCATGTAGCGTCTACTTCCTCGTCCTACCAGATCCTCCAACCTTATACGCTTGACGGTGCTTCGTTGGAGTTTTCGTTCCTGACTCTTGTTCGACAGCATCTGCTTCGTCGTAACCACACTTGTCACACGCTGTGAGCTTTGCGTTGTCGTAAACGTACGTTTTCGCGTCACGCGATCCACACTTTGGGCAAATGGTCATAAGAGTCACATTCTCACAATAGCATATGTTCACATTTTTATGGAAGTTTCCACTTTCCCACTTTCGTTATGGGCTTGAAAAAATTCTTGGGAAGTACGGAGTGAGGTATTCCGAGAAGTACTCCTGCAATGACGAGAAGCGCGCCTCCCGTGATGATTCCTATCGTTGGAAGTTCGCTGAAGAAGTACCATCCTACGAGAACTGCAGTGAGCGGTATGAGTATTGTTTGGATAATGCTCACTCTGCCTGCGGGTTCTTGTTCGAGGAGGAGCGTCGTCGCTATCCACGAGAGTGCTGTTGAGATGATACCAAGCCCGAGTATCCAAGGGAATGCCACAATTATTCCTTCTTGACCGAACAAGAGAAGTGGCAGTGCGAAGAGTGCTGCAAACGCGAAATACCAAAACGTGACTCCTGCTCCCGTCCCAGTGTCTTCTTTTTTCATCAGTGTGAAAATGACTGCGAATGTCGTCCCTGCGATAAGCGCGAGAATATTACCTGCGAGAATGCTCGACGACGTCGCTGAAGTAATAGGGTTCATGATTCCTATACCGACGAGGGTGAGGAGGAGTACGATGATATCGAGTTCTCGAACTTTCTCTCGCAAGTAGACTGCTGAAAGGACGAGGACAATCGCAGGAGTGATGCTCGCGAGCAAGTACACGTTAGAGAAAGGAGCGAGCGTGTTTGCAACATTAAAAATAGTGAAGTTGACAGCGATGAGAAACCCTATCAGCGCGTATCGTGGAAGGTGTTTTTTGTTCGGGCTGAACGTTTTCTTGTCGATAAACGGGAGGAAGAATGATAGTACGAGCGCCGCGATGAGCAAACGATAAAAACTAATAGTGTAAATATTCGCCGTTGCTGAAGCATTCCTCGCAAAAAGACCAATGAGTGCTATCGGAAGCGACGAAAGAGCGTACAAAACAATACGGCGGGGGAAAGCCATTGCTTCCTTCTTGAAATGAAAGGTTTATAAACTTTCCGAGCGGTAAGACAAGTATGCTCCTCAGTAATTCTGTACTTAGATCACTCGAATCACGCAAAAGAAACCTCGAAGTTCGACAAGAAGAACTATCACGAGAAAAAGAACACTGCCACGACCTCATTGACACGATCGAAGGCCAATTATCATTGTATGACGAAGCAATAAACAATGCGAAACCGAACGCTTCAAACGTGAGCGTTGGAGCAGTGGTCGGGTGGTACACTCTTGGATACTCCTTCGGAGGCAAAGTGATGACTCTCCAAGAGGCAAAATCAGAAAAAAATCATATCGCAGGACAACGAGCACGGCTCCACCTCGACATCAACAAGATAGAAACAGCACTCAAACACGTCAGAGAAGAACAAGAAACAGTAAAAAAACAACTCGAAAGAGAAGTGGCGTGAGGAAATGAAGTTCACTCGCACCGTCCAACGACAGAACAACAAAATTTCCCACACTGTTTGTCGATAGCTTTTTGAAGTACTTTACATTCTTCATAGTTGATGAAGAAGAAAGGCGTTCGTCGTTTCATTCCAAGCTTCAATGTTCTCGCAATTGTTGCGAACATCGTGCTTACGGGAACATGTGTGTATCAAATGCATCAAGAGAGCAAAACTCCTCAAATGTTTACGAGGCGATGGTATCGATTAACAGATACTCAAACGAGCACTCCAAAAAACGCTATGATGAGAGAATTCGGCATTCTCTACCAAGGAAGTACTGACGAACATAAACAACTTCAGCTGTTGGAGTGTTTAAGAACTATTCACGAGAAAAATTCTTCGTTGGTAAAGCATTGTGACTCCATAGCACTCGCAACTGATCAACTTCAGGAACAGTATTTTGCTCCTCGAAACATTGCAGGGCAGTGTTGGGGAAAGACTATTGTCGTGTGTGACCCGTTCATAAGTGATGTAGCTCACGAATTGGCTCACGTACAACACCGCTCCACAGATTCTCGCGTGATGGATGCTCAAATAAATGAATTGTTTGACGACTCTTACGGAAAAGGGTTGTGCAAGCCCGACGTTCATTCCGGAACGTTATCATCAGCGTGGGCTGACGGTTCTGCGGGTCCGAGGAATGGTTTTGTGAGCGCGTACGGAGCGAATACTCTTGAGGAACATATTGCGACATATGTCGAGGAAGCGTTTGAGAGAAAGTTCGATCTTTGTTATTATGGAAGTTCTGAAAGTTTTGATGATCCGAAGTACTTGGCGATGCTCAACATCCTCAAAGAGAACGAGTATATTACTCCTGAACAATTTGAAACTGCATCGTCAAACATACTCATTCATAATGCCGTAACGGTAAAGACACATCTTGACGACGTTGCGAAGAGGATTCACAAACCACTCTTCTCCGAGGAGGAAGAGCGTTGCGGACTATTGGATAGGCTTATCTACGAAACTCCCGAAGGCGTTGTTCCTTCAGCAAGCATAGTATTCTCTCCACCCAATCACCTCTCTGAACCACCAGCAGAGTATTATTCTCCAGCACACCTCTTGTTTCTTTTTCCTTTGGAAGAGAATCACATCATTCAGGGATATCTCGAACTTGACGAGTGTGGAAAGATCGCTCCCGTTTTTGACAGCTCAACGAAACTTCCTCAATCACTACTGGACGCTCTTGAATCGAAAGGGTATGGGGAACTTCTCAAAACTGCAGATTTTTATACTCGGCACACGACGACACCTATTCGATAGTTGATACTCATCTACTCCCCGCCCACTTCTTTTTCCGTTACGTCTTTTTTCGTTTCTCCTTCCCAACTCCCTTCTCCTTTCACTTCCACACTTTCGCTTTTCTTCACTTCTCCTTCCTTTTCCCAATACTCTTGATACTTGAACGGTTTCGTGATCGTTTGTGCGAGAAGTGGTCGTTTCAGAAAGTTTTCTTTTTGTGCAATCTTTGCGAGCACGTACTCGTGCATCCGTCGCAAGAATGCGTGACGGTCTTCTATTTTCATCGTGTCGAGAGTTCCTTGGTATGCTATCGAGAAAGCAAAGGGGCTCGGCATTGACGTTTCGATGACTGATACTTTTGTTCTGCCCGTTTCTATCCATTCGAGAACTGTTTTTGCGCTTTCGATGTCCATTAAGTCTTCGAGAACTTCGCGCCTCGCTTCTTTCAGGATGGTGAAGTCGTTGCTGATGCGTTTGAGAGCTGCGAGAAGAATCATACTACTCACTTGTTGGCGACCGACTCTTTTTTGTCGTCCGAGATAATTTCTGAGAATCATCAATGCTCGAGCTGCGCAATGCCTAAATCTTCGTTTGTACACTTCACTACCTTCAATGGCTGAGTTCATGAGCAAGTCAAGTTTTTCTTTTTTGAGGAGAGCGAACGATTCTGAGGCTTGATCTCTCGTAATTCCAGAAATACTAAAACCGTAATCATTCATTGTGAGTTCGACGTCCTTGTGATACTTCCTCGCTATGACGAACGCTACCGCTCTTGATAAGCAATCATTCACTCGACGACCATACCCCATATGGAAAATTGCTCGTTTTTCTTCAGCGACGAATTCTATCAGGATGTGGTGATAGTGTGGGATGATTCCACAATAGTCGAATTGTTCTTTCGCGTACGAAACTATTGCTGAAGAAACGTCGTCGCTCACGTGCAACAGTTTCTTTGTTTCTTCTTTCACGAATT
>CAYHWM010000098.1:0-5001 GCA_964359925.1 uncultured Methanosarcinales archaeon | reverse complement strand
CTAGTATAGCAAACCGCTAAAAGAATGTTCCAAAATTAGTGCGATTTGCTATAAGATATTGTAACAGGAGTAGCAGAAAAGAAGAATGAGAAGAATACAACAATGAAAAGAGAAATAGACAGTAACGGAAGACTATTGTACAAGTTCAGTCACTCAGTCGCTCAAGGAGGAAACGCCTTTATACAGAAAACTCTGAATGGAAAAAGTATTGAAAACAAGCAGAGATTAAGAGATGTGCTCAATGAAATTGCTCTCCAACACAAACTCATAGACCCCACAATAAAAATATACGACACGATTTTCTTCTTTTTCTTCCACATACCAAGAACACTCGCTCCACTCAGAATCTTTGAAAGCATCGACAAAGACATCATTCCTTTAGACCAGTGGGATGAAGACCACATATTCACAGGAGTGTATGACCTTCAAGAAAAATTCTTGAGAAAAGACTTGGAGAAGTGGGGGTACGAGTATGATAAAGGATAAGTGTACGATTTGTGATGATGAAACAAAAAAGTCCCCTTGTGAAAGATGCAGTCACCTCATAAAAAAAGGAGCAACGAAAGAAACAATACGAAGAATGCTTTCAGACGTTACAACGAACAAGATATGGTTAGAAAATAAAGAGAAAGCCGACAGGTTAGCACGAGCGTATTATGATTCACTTCTTGAAGAGTACAATGTGAAAATGATGAGAGAAGATAACAAAGAAAACTTCGGATTCAACACGTTCGCAGACGGGATAAACCTCGGACTTGATATTGTACTTCCATTACTTGACGAAGAACACGCTGCGAAAGTCAAAGAAAAGATCGAGACTATGATAAAGAGGAGAGAGGAAAAGAAACTATGACACAAATCACCGTCAACGGTACTGAAATAGCGATTATGCGTGTAGATAATGAGGATTTTATCTCTCTTACTGATATGTTGAAAGCAAAGGATGGAGATTTTTTTATTTCTGATTGGTTAAGGAATAGAAATACTGTGGAATTTTTGGGTATTTGGGAGCGAGTATATAACCCTCAGTTTAAATATGGCGAATATGCCACAATTAGAAACAAAGCAGGATTGAACAATTATAAAATAAGCGTTAAAGAATGGGTAGAAAAAACTAATGCTATTGGGTTAAAAGCGACAGCTGGACGTTATGGTGGTACGTATGCTCATAAGGATAAACGATTACTAAAGCTCAATGGTGTAGCAATACAACAAATGAAATTATTAACCGAAGACAAAACAATTAAAAAGTTGGGGTTACAACGATGAACCAGAAATTGGCACTTTTGAGGAAGAACAATGAACGCTAAACACATCGATGAACCGAATAGTAAGAAATCGGCGGCGAAGCGCAACCGAGTATTCCTTTTCGGTATCGACGGAGCGCCACCAGAATTATTGTTCGGTGAGTGGTTGCCCTTTTTGCCAACGATTCGTTCATTGATGGAGAAAGGTTGTTATGCTCGACTGAACAGCACCATTCCGCCGATAACAATAGGCGCGTGGAACGCGATGCTTTCCGGTAAAGATTTGAGCGAAGTAGGAGTGTTTAGCTACACGTACAAAGACTCGACTGGAACAACAAAGATTTCCGACTCTTCACTCATCCAAGTCCCCCTCGTTTGGGATTATCTTGGAGAACAAAAAAAGAAAACGATAGCTCTCTACGTACCACTCTCATACCCTGTCAAGCCCATTACTGGAGTGATGGTGAGCGATTTTCTCACTCCCGGAATGAACTCAAACTGTGCATACCCTGAACGTATCAAAGAAAAATTAAAAGAGTACGGAACAATGTACGGACCCCCCGATGAAAAAGGAAACAAAGAATTCCTCTTCGATGTAGCAGTAGGACTCGCAGGACACAAAGGAATGGAAGTAGGAAAACTCATCGAGAAAACGTACGAGCTGACGGAGATGCAACTTGCACTCTTGAAAGACTTACTGAAAAACGAAGACTGGGACTTTTTTATGACGGTGATGATAGGGTCAGACCGACTACAACATATGCTCTGGAACCACTTTGACACGAACCACCGAAAATTCATACCGAACTCACCACACAAAGACGCACTCAAAAACTACTACGTCTATCTCGACAAACAACTTGGAGAAATTATCAAGCAACTTGACGAGCGCACAACCATCATCGTCACGTCAGACCACGGAATCATACGACAAGAAGGAAAAATAAACCTGAACAACTGGCTCATCCAAGAAGGGTATATGGCACTCAACAAAGGAATCGACCCGAAAGCAAAAGCACGATTCTCACTCTCAATGGTAGACCTGAAGAAATCAGTCGCTCACGGTAGCGGAGCATACCATGGAAGAGTGTACATCAATAAAGAACTCGCGGGAAAGAACTACGAACAAATAAGAGAAGAAATAACGAATAAACTTATGGCCATTCCTGACGACAAAGGAAAAAAGATGAACACGATAGTGTACAAAAAGGAAGACATTTACGCGAAACCAAACCATCCAGAATGCCCAGACTTGACGATATACTTCGACGACTTACGATGGGCATCAAACCCTGACTTCGGACAAGAAGGATTATACTCTTGGGAAAACGTCGTAGGAGCAGACACTGCGGGACACTCGCGCCAAGGGTCATTCATCATCGCAGGAAACAAGATTGCGTGCAAAAAAAACATTGGAGAGATAGATATTCGACAAGTGGCACCAACACTTCTGAAGCTCTACAGTATGAACATACCACAAGATATAAAAGTGAAACCACTCGAGGTGTTCCTATGACGAAAACAAACAACGAGGAATTCTACCCAGAAGCAAGCCTCATCGACACCGTCGACGGAATGCAATTCAAAGTATACTCGAACACGCACCCCAAAGGATTCATCATCGCAAAACCAAAATATATTCCTGCATCACTCGTCGAGTTCAAAGGAATGAAAAAAAGATTTATCCTTGAAAAATGTATGACTCGATTCAACTTGTTCACGAGTATGGACGTTGTCAAACACAACCTCGAAGCACTCAAACAAACATATCCTGAATACATTTACACGTGCGACAAGCACAACAACTGGTTCCTCGGAGTACCAACGAACAAGATTAAAACATTCCACAACCCACTCGCAGGATTCCAAGAATTCTGCAAAGTTCCCGACAGCGACCTCGATGACTACCTCAAAGCAGTCAGAGGCTTAACAAACCTCCTCCAAGACAGCGGAGTTCCCGCAAAAGACATAGGCATCAGCCACTCCACACTCCTCGGAAACTACACCCCCGGAAAGTCAGACATGGACATCCTCATCTATGGAAAAGACAACGGATGGAAAGCGATCAAACACCTCGAACAATCAACAAGTCCACGACTCCGATGGAAGAAAAACGAAGACTGGGCACGATACTACAAAGACAGAGTCGTGTCCACACAATACACCGAAGAAGAATACGTTTTCAATATGGTGAGGAAGAAAGACGATGGGTACTTTGACGGTCACGTCTTCTCCATCTTCGTCGTAGAAACACCAGGAGAACAATGGTACAACTGGGAAGCACAACACACGCCACGAGGACTCGTCAAACTACAAGCGACCGTCGTCGACGCGTACAACTCCATCGTACGACCAGGATACTATGAAATATCTGACGAGAACATCATCGAAGGAAAAGAACTCGTCAAGTACCCAATCAAAAGAATAGTGACGTGGGCAAGACCATTTGCACTCCAAGCAAAAGCAGGAGAACGAGTAGAAGCATGCGGACTTCTCGAAGAAGTCAACAACGGAAAAGAAACATACTGTCAAGTTGTCCTCGGATACTTCGACACGTACACGACAACAAGAGGAGAAGAAGAATACTTGAAAGCACTCCTCAAGGAGCAGTAGCAGAGGTTCAAAGCATACTCATGCACTTTTACGAAGCATCCATCATCACGACGAAAGACGGACTCCACTGCCAAGTATACGGAAACGAACACCCACTCCACTCCATCATCGTCAAACCGAAATACATCCCTACTGACAAGATAGAATGCGATGCGTTGCCGTACAGGTTCATCTCAGGAAAAAAAATGAACAGACTCGATATGTGGATTAAAGACACGAAAAAACTCAAAACATACTTCGAAGAATTCAAGAAAGCATACCCCGACTACATCCTCGACGCCGAACGATTCATCTTTTCCATACCTGTCGACAAGATAGAAAAAATATACTTCCCACGAACGGGATTCGCAGAACTGATGAGCATGCCGAAAAACCATCTCGATGCACACTTGAAAACAGTTCGAGAACTTGGAGACTTCCTCCTACAATCAGGACTCTCCGTGAAAGATTTAGGAATCACGTACTCCACGCTCACAGGGCAATACCTTGCAGGAGTCTCAGATATCAACTACGTCGTGTACGGTAAAGAAAACTACCGAAAGCTGATGAACTACTTAGAACATGCAACACATCCACTCCTCCGATGGAAAACAAACGATGAATGGTTACAGTTCCGAGAAAAAAGACACCGATCAAAAGTATTCACGAAAGAAGAATTCCTACACTCTATGACGAAAAAAAGGTCAGAAGGATACTTTAATGATTCCTTATTCCTCATCTTCTGCGCAGAAAAAAAAGAAGAAGTACGAACGCTCTGGGGAACAGAAACATACACGACGAAAGGACCAGTAACGATACGAGCGCGAGTGACGAACCACCAAGACTCAGTCACGAGACCAGGAACATACCACGTCGACAACGTGACGATCATCAAAGGCGACGATCAAGAAACGAAGAAAGAAACAAAAAACAACCCCATCAAGACCATCGTTTTCCACTCGAGAGACTACTGCTCCATTGCAGTCACGGGAGAAGAGATAGAAGCATCAGGAACACTAGAAGAAGTCACGATGACAAAAGGACCGAAGAAAGGAACAAAACACCACCGAGTCGTCCTTGGATACTTCACCACGTACACCAACGAACGAAGAGAACAAGAATACATCAAACCACTGCTCAAACCATCAACGAAAACCATCAA
>CAYHWM010000097.1:0-5078 GCA_964359925.1 uncultured Methanosarcinales archaeon | reverse complement strand
TTCCACCGTCTTCTTTTCTTGGCTTCCCCATGAGTTCTTTTTTACACACTGGGCACTTTTCTTTGTACACCCACGTGACGGCACTACCTGAATGATCAGTACCTATAGACCTTCGTGTGAAGTACACGCACTCATCCATACTTTCTGGAAATCGCAAAGGCATAACGTGGTTCTCCGTTTTTCTTCTTTTTAAGAGTTGCTTTTTTATGGATGTTATTTAATCGATGGACTTGTCGGGATTTGAACCCGAGGCCCCCTCGTTGCGAACGAGATGCTCTACCAGGCTGAGCTACAAGCCCTTTACTTGTTCTTCTCATACGAGGTCTTCGAGAAATGCTTATATACCTTGCTCTTTTCCTTCGTTGTATGGATGGGGACGTTGCGAGAATGCTCGTGTCGTGTGCAGTTCACGACGTGTTATGTCGTGGGCGGGTTGTTGATGCGAGTTTGGAAACGATAACGAAAGGTTTAGCTGGTCTCGAGAAAGAATTGGAAGGTGTTTCTGTTCCTGAATCGTCGAGGTTTTCTGTTCCCGTTGACGGATTGTCGTACTGTATAGGGACGAGTACTCATCATCACGCGAATTTTCGAGCTGTTGCTCTTCTTCGAAACAAGAACGTTCCTGTGCGACCGCGACAACAACCATTGTGGAAGCAGTTGTATGACTCGTGGTGTGAGTGGAGAGATCCGTATGCTCCTATCGTTCTCGGGAGAGATTTGAGGTTGAATACTGACATCGTGAACGCTCTTCGCTCGTCGCCTTTTGACGTTTCTCTCCTCGGGGAGGTCGTATCGTACGATTTTTGTAATCCTCAAGAGCGAGTGTTTATGATGACGAAACCGTTGCTCGTCATTCCTGACTTTTCGAGTTCTCCACCGGAAGGTATTGAGAATGGTGTCGCTAACTGGGAGGAAAGACATACGAGGTATGAAAAGGAAAAAGGACCGTTACCTATGTTGAGAGCTAGGGGTAGCATCTCAAAAGATGCATACGAGCGTGGGAGTGGGAGATTTTCTGTTTCGAGAACATAGAAAGCGTGTATGACTCGTCTTATTTCTTCTCTATTCTTTTCTTTCGTTCTGGTGTTGCGAGGTAGTTTTCTGGTGTGAGAATACTTTTGCCTATTTTTTGTTCTATGTTCTTTCTCGCGTTTCCTGCGATTGTTCCTCCTTCGTTTGCGATTATTTTACTTTCTTGGAGAGTTTTTGGATTTTCTTTTTTTGATATGGCTGTTGTTGATACTTCCGCAAGCATGTTAAGTACAAGTTCGAGGTTGGTCATGTTATCTCGAAGACTCTCTTTTTTCAAGTTTTTGAATTGTTTATATTCTCGCACTGTCTTGCCTGCCCATGCTTTCGTTATTTCGTTCGTGAGTATTGCATAGTCAGTTTCTTTTTCTGCTCCTGACCTGTCCCACTCGTCAGTCAATTCTTTGCGTATCTCGATTGTTTTTAATCGTTGGTTGATCCATTCTTTCGAATACCCTTTACGGAGGTACGTCTTCATGGCTCTTTCGAACGCGAGTTCTGGGTCGTGAGTTTCGTCTATGCGATCATTTCCAACTCTTGCGAGCCATACCTTGAATGGTTCTGCTTTAGGTGAAGGAATTGATTGAACAATTCTCAAAATAGCTTCAGTAGTAGCAACGTCTGTTTCTCTTAATTTTCCGTCTTCGGCGATAAGTTTCAACCGGTGACAGTTTGTCACCACTTCACTACCCTCTTCACGCAATCGCTGACTCAACTTGTTCCAATACTTTCTCGCGACTTGAAAATCTTCTTGCTCAGTCAAAACTGCGACAATGTCAACGATTGAAAAGAACCATTGCTCTCGGGTTGCATCCCATTCGACTCTTACTTTTTTATTTTCAAATAGTTTTATCGCTCCTTGTTTCATCATAAAGAAAGTTACCGTTCTTCAAGTTTATAAGTTCTGCCCCAGAATGTCCAGTGACTATGAATTGGTGTCCAGTGGTAAAACTGTTCAGTGCTTACGTTCTTTCAGTGTACGCGTGAAGTGCTTCTGCTCTTATTTTTTGTGCGAGTGTTTTTCTTTTCAGACATGTTTCTTTCATTGCAGGAGCTAATTTTTTGAGCTGCCCTCCGTGGTACATCATCGCCACCATATATCCACAGAGTGCTGATCCGAGACCTATCGATACTGCAGTCATATAATATTCAAGAGATAGGTTTGGTACTCCTTTATTGACGAATGTGGAGTGTGCGATTGCGAGGAGTGGAGGAACTGCAAACCCTCCCATCAGCCCAATGAGAAGTGGTTTTCCTCCTTGCACCAGTGTATTACAGTATCTTGCGCTCGCAATGAAGTATTCAGAACTCGTCGCAACATAGGAAGGTATTCCTTCGTGGAGTGAATTTCTCGTTCTTTCTAATGATTCTTTGTCACTCGGATAATGAGCTGTGAGCGTGTCAAGAGTTGAATTGACGACGTTACGAAGTCGGGTGTCGAGTCCTTTTCCTGTTTCATCACATCGTGTCATAAATGAAGTCAGGTCTACTTGTGGGTTGTCGAACTGTGGATTATCACTGCGTTTTTTGAAGCGTCCTCTCCAATCGTCATAAAATTGTCCTGAGACGTGTTCAAAACGTGTAAGAACTTCTGACACGTAACTTTCTAATTCTCTTCTCGGAATGACTGTAACAAGTTGTCCCGTACCCATACTGAGTGAGTGTGGATGAGTGAAATATAAACTTTTCGTAATGACGTGCTTTTATCTCCATCATCTACAGCCCACTCCCAACCCTCTACCTTCTACGCTCTTCCTTCGTATACTCTTATTCCTCCTTTTTTGCAGAGTGTTTCTACTCTCGTGAAGAGTTGTTTGAGTATTCCTTCGTAGTATTTTCCTCCTTTGTTGTGGTATGCTACGATGGCGAGTTTTCCGCGAGGTGTTAAGTGTTGTCGTGATTCTGTGATGAGTTTTGTGCAGAGTTCTCTTCCTGCGGAGTGTGGTGGATTCAGGAGGATGACGTCGAACTTCTCAGGGATGTTTTCAAAACAATCGCTGTTCACGACGGTGACGTTGACTCCGTTTTCTTTCGCGTTTTCTTTCGCGAGCGCGATAGTTCTCGAGTTGACGTCGCTTAACGTAACGGTTGCGTGAGTTGTTGCCGCGATGCTGATGCCTACTGGTCCGTATCCGCATCCGAGGTCGAGGACGGTGTCGGTGTCTTTCATCGTCGCGTACTCTATGAGGAGTTGTGTTGCGGTATCGACTGCTCTTGGTGAGAATACTCCGCTGTTCGTGTGGAACGTGAATGTTCGTCCTCGTAGTGTTGCAGTGATTATTTTTGGTCGTTGTTTGCTTTGAGGGTTTGGCGTGTAGTAGTGTTCGTTCATTTCTGCTTTTTCTTCTCGTTCTTCAGAATTCGTATTCATTGTTGTATGCCGTACCACGTATAGAGGAATTTGTCTATTGCTCGTACGACTTCAAGTCCTTCTCCTTGGATGGTGATGCAGGAATCGTTGTACGTGATGAGTGCTGGTGCTTCGTTTTTTATGACGATAACTGTAGTGTCGCTGTTTGCTTGGTCGCACGTGATGACTGGTCGTTGCGCGCACGTCGTGTTTGTTATATTTCTCGTGCATGCTGCTTGAGGGGTGATTCCTATTGTTGTTGCGAGGTTTGTTGCGAGGTCGCTCGCTCCGAGTGCGAGTGCTGTGAATGCTGGTGTTTCTGTTGTTTCTGTTGTCGTGTTGGGGAAGTCCATCGTGAGGTATAAGTTTGAGGAGAGGAGTTCTGGTTCTCCAATGATCGTGATGTCTTCTGTTTGTCTCGGGTTGTATCGTAGTCGTAGTTCGTAGTCGTTTCCGTTGTTGTGCCATACGGTGACCCAGTGTGGTCCTGTCTTGTTGAATGCGTAATTGTTGTACGTGAAAAAGTCTGGATTTTCTGGTGGTGCTGGCGGGGTAGGAGTAGAGCATCCCGCGATGAGGAGAAGTCCAATAGTGAAGAGAAGCAAGAGCGCGAATGGTGTTCGTTTCACGAGAGCACCCCTAATGAGTTATATGATAAGTATTCTGATACTTTGAGTAATTCTTGTGGTGTTGCGACGGTGACGACGAGGCATGTTTATCGTTCCGTTGTGATAGTGTCATTTTCTCCTGTGGTGAGGTAGATCACTGGATTGCTTGGTTCTGCGTCTGAACAACTTTTTTCTGGTATTCCTGGTGTTGAACCTTTATGTATTGCGTGAGTGACTGAGTATTTCTGGTTCGTGTACGCTTGTTCGAGGAAGTATTGTTGTCGTGCGAGGAGTGGTAGGAGTGTTTCGTTTGATTGCGCATCGTACGTGATAGTTATCTTTTTCGTTTCAAGTGCTGACAAGAATGTTTGAGGTATTTCCACGTCTGTTAGTTCTGTCGGGTGGTACTCATACAAGTAATTCTTTCCTTGAACTGTCAACTGGTAGTATCCTTGAGCTGTCGTCGTGAAGTCGAAACCATTGTACGACGTGGTCGTCGTCGGTGTTTGGTCGCCGTACGAGAGTATGAAACCACCAGTGCTTGATACCATGATGAAGATGATAAAAATGCCGAACCATTGGGGTGCTGTGAGCTTCATAGTGATGGGATGTACATCATCGTTTTTTAAGGTTTGTGGACAGTTTTCATTCCTTCTCTCGTGACTCTTGCGAGGAATGCTTCTAATTGTATGAGTTCGTCGCTTCCTTCGACGATGTGAAATTCTGCTTCTCCGCATTCCGCGATGAGTGATACTTTGCTCTCGTCGGGTATTGATAAGTTGATGAGTTCGTGTTGTGCTTGTTTGATAAAGTCGAGTCCTGACATTCCGTACGTGGTAAGAACTGTAATTAATTGTTTTCTTGCGTCGACGTAGTTCCCCTTGAATGCTGTGTGCAAGAGTTCGTGGACTTCTTTCGGTTGAGCAATGCTCGCGAGTGAATGCACGAGATCGGGGGTGACCATAGAGCCAAGGACGGAACAGCTTTGTAACAAGTTTTCTGCTTTTCTGCAATCGCCACCGCTCGCGACGAGGAGTGCTTTGAGTTCTTCTGGTGTGAGTGTGAGTCCTTCTTTTTCGGCAATTCCTTTA
>CAYHWM010000096.1:0-5082 GCA_964359925.1 uncultured Methanosarcinales archaeon | reverse complement strand
CCCACCCTCCACTCCCTACTTTCCATTCCCCGCAGGCATTAGTATGTTTCTTACCACTTCGTCGAGTACGTTGTATCCTTTGTTCTTGTCGTACACGTGTTGTACTCCTGCTTGTCGCGCTGCTGTTCTTGCGTTTTCGTTGTAGCTGAGGTAGTGTACTTGTGTTCCGGTGTTTTGTTTTTCGAGGAGTAGTTTTATGATGTCCATTGGGGAGTATCCTGTTGTCGGTAGGTGGCTGTTGATGATGTACGCGTCGTATGTTCCGAGACGAGAGTGTTCGGCTAATGACTTTTTTCCTGGTGTTTCGAAGAGTATTCTTTGTTCTTGTAGTCTTCTGACTATTTGTTCTCTCCAGTCTCCCCAATGTTCTACGACAAGCACGGAAACCATTGTGGAGTGGAGGGATTGTTTGCTGGATTTAAGCATTTCTGTGTGTGGAAAGCTAAGAAGGAGGCACAGTATCACATTTTCATATTCTCACATTCCCGCAATCTTGTATTTCCGTAGAATTTTTAAGGAGTGACTTCAAAAATGAGAGTATGCCCCTCATTCGTAATAATCCTGTCGCGTATTTATTGTCTCGTACGTGGAAGTTTTCTGAAGGTAATAGGTTTCAGCTCAGTTTCGCGTACGCGTCATTTATTATTGCGAACGTTGTTGGACTGCTTCAGCCTCTTTTGATAGCGCACATTATGAATCTTGTTCAGGTTGATGGTGTTACGAAGAGTAATATTTCTTGGCTTCTCATTCTTACTTCAGGAATTCTCGTTATCAACACTATTTTTTGGTTGTTCCACGGTCCTGCGAGGGTTATGGAGTTGAGGAATTCTTATCTTATCAGGGTGAACTATAGGAGGTATCTTGTTGAGGGAGTGATGGGGTTGCCGTTGCAGTGGCACTCTCAGCATCATTCTGGCGCAACTATTGATAGGATTGAGAAGGGGAGTTCTAAGCTTTCTGATTTTGCGAGTGATGGGTTTGAATTGTTCGAGTCTGTTGTGCGACTTGTCGGTTCGTATATTATTCTCTTGTGGTTCCATGTTCATTCGGGGTATATTGTTCTCGTCGTGAGTCTTGCTTCTTTTATGGTAGTTATTAAGATTGATAAGTTTTTGAAGAAGAAGCATAGAGAGGTGTATGATGCGGAGAATGCGGCTTCTGCGAAAGTGTTTGACGCGTTGAGCAACATCACGACGGTAGTCATTCTTCGTATTGAGAATCTTCTCTCGAAGGAGATCGTGAAGACGTTGTTGAAACCTTTGAAGACGTACGTTCTCAAAACGAAGGTTTCTGAGATGAAGTGGTTTATCGTTTCTACGCTCGCAAACTTGACTACTGTTCTCGTGATAGGGTCTTACCTTTACACGACGTATCGTTCTGGAGCGGTTATTCTTGTAGGTTCAGTATACTTGTTGTACGGGTATGTTGATAATATTACGAATATTTATTATCGTTTCGCGTACAAGTATAGTGAGTTTATTCGTCAAAAGGCCGCTATTGAGAGTGCTGAGGAGATTGCTTCGTTGTTCTCCAAGAAGCAGAGGTTGAAGGACTCTTCTCTTGGTTCTTGGAATGTTATTGACGTCAAAAACCTTAACTTTTCGTATGAGGGGAAGCGTCACGAGCATAGGCATCTTCAAGATGTTTCATTGTCGCTTCATAGGCGCGAGCGTGTCGCTTTTGTTGGTGAGAGTGGTAGTGGTAAGACTACGACGTTGAAGTTGTTGAGGGCGTTGTATGACCCTGATGGAGGGTCTGTATTTCTTGATGGCAAGACGACGTCTTTCAAGTTTTTGAGTGAGCACATCACTCTTATTCCTCAGGAAGCAGAAATTTTCAATACTACAATAGGGAAAAACATTACGATGGGCGTGAGTCATTCTGAAGAAGTTATCATCAAAGCTTCTAAAATGGCTCGTTTTCATCACGTCGCAATGCGCCTTCCTCGAAAGTACTTGTCTCTCATTCAAGAAAAGGGCGTTAACTTGAGTGGTGGTGAGAAGCAACGGTTGGCTCTCTCTCGTGGACTGCTCGCCACAGCTGACAAGCCCATATTGTTGATGGACGAACCTACGAGTAGTATCGATAGTAAGAACGAGCTCGAGATTTACAAGAACATTTTCAGAGAGTATGGTAAGAAAACTATTGTTTCAACAGTTCACAGACTGCACCTCTTGCACTTGTTCGACAAGATTTACTACTTCAAGTGCGGGAAGATCATCGCGAGCGGTTCGTTCCGTGACCTCCTAAAAAATGATGATTTTAAGATGGTGTGGGAGAAGTATCGTGAGAGTAAAAAAGACAGTAAAGAACCTCACGATACTCGTTGGAAGTTACAAGAAGATCTATGAAAAAATAACTTCCGACGTGGTATCAGAAGTCGAAGAAGAGTTCTTGATAGGGAATACCTTGAGTATGATGAGAGGGCTACTGCAGCGTCATTCTTGAGAGCAATATGCATGTTTTTTCGGTAACTTGTTTGTGGAGTATTCCTTCCTCCCAGTGCAATCCTCGATGGTATGCAACACTTCTGTGTTGGTATTGTAGTTGTTCGATGGCTTGTTTCCAAGGAAGTTTGAATCCAAGTTCGTTATCGCGAATTGCTGTTCCGATGAGTATTTCTCCTTCAGGGTGGAGGAGTTGCGGAACGTACTGAAGCACTTCACTGACTCCTCCCATTGGGAACAGTGTTAGTATGCATTGTGCTCCTTCGGGTAGTTGTTCTTTGAGGTAGTTTTGAAACTCTTCTGATGTGTAGTCTTGTTGTACGTACTGTAACGTGTGAGCTCTTCCAGGGATTTTTCTTTCTGCGTTTTCTTTGGTTACTGCGAGCGCGTGAGCGCTTATGTCTACAGCGTACACTTTTTTGAGTGTTGGAAGTCTTTGTAAGAGTCCGATGTCTACCATTCCTGAACCACATCCTAAGTCGAGAAGTATTTCTGGTTCTTGGCGCGTTTGGAAGTAGTTGATGAGGAGTTCAAGTACCGTTCTTGATCCGAGTGCCATTCCGGGATACCATCGTTCGTGCATTCGGTGTTGAAAGACGAGGTTAGTTATCTCACAGTATTCTTCAACGCCTTCACTCACATAATGGTTAAGTTTTTCGTCTCTTTGGTCTATGAGCTGTTCTATTCTTTTGATGACCTCAGGATTGTAGCGCGTGAGAAGGTCTTCTTTGCATTCTGGAAATGGCAATGCGTCCTGAGTTTCAAAACGCATATCGAGTGGCCAGAATGATTCTACAAAGTCTGCAATGCTTGTGTCGTCCCCCATAGTGGTTTTGGGATTCATGATGACATAAAAACCTTCTGTTCTGAAACCCCTCCGAAACCTTTAAATATTACTAAGTATTACGAAGTAATACTATGAAGTCTACGCTTCAAACGGTGAGTATTAAGATGGAAGAATCATTGTTGAAAGAGATTGATTCCTCCCTCAAAAAGAATCGTTACGCTACAAGGACTGAGTTCATCAGGGATGCTATTCGAGTAAAACTCACTCAGGCGGAGAAGGAAGAGATGATGAAGCATATTGATAGTTTGAGAGGCATTTCTAAGAGGAAGACGACTGATGAAGAGTTGCACGAAGCAGGAGAGAAAGCGTTTGATCAGTTAGAGCGCGAGTTCGGTATCAAGTAGTTCTTCAGGTGTGGAAGGAATAGTTATATCGAGAAGTTTTTGAAAATGGTTATCTCTCGTGATAAGTGTCGCGCGAGCTGTTTTTGAGAGGAGAGCGTGGAGAACATCTTTCTGAGGGACATTTCTTTTTTTCGCGATGTTTCTTGCACGTTCAAGATGTTCCCGAGAACAGTGTTGTACTTGGATAATTCTTTTGAGTGGGCGGAAGAGTTTTTGCACTTCTTCAAAAGAATATCCGCAAGAGAAGAGTTCTTTTTGAATTACTTGAGAAACTATTATTCTGTAGTTTCTTGAAAGGATTCTCGTTAATAATTGCTGGGCTCGAAGACCTTTAGGGAATCCTTCCTCGACTCTATCTTGGAAGAGATCAATCCATATCGAAGTATCAAAATAGTATCGCATAATCGTGAACAGAGAAAACTATCTTTATATGTTTGGCGCAGAGTTTTCCGGAAGGGTTCCGGGTGGAGTCTTGCTACTTTTCTGCGTTTTCTTGTTGGAAGACTGGTGGTGTGTTGATTTAAGCGTTGCGAAATTGCTACATTTAATCTTCCTCTTTTTCTTTTGGCAGATACTCGACGTATTTTTCTGGTACGAGTTCTGTCGTGTACAATAGTTTTACTGCGAACTCGTTGCGTACGTGTTCTTCGTGGAGTATTCTTGCTTGTTCTTTTGCCTTCTTGACTTTTCCTCGTTCGAGGTATGTTTTGACGACGAGTTCTCTGAATTCTTCATTGTAATGGTTTTCGGGATTGTTTCCCGGCTCGTGGGACAAGTACCATTCAATGTCGGGGATAGAGTTTTCTGTTCTGTTTCGTGCGATGAACGAGTTTATTTTGAGCAGTCTTGCTTGTGCGTTGTTCTCGTCGAGTGCGAGTGCTTGTTGTGCGAGTATTCCTGCTTCGAAGTACTCTTCTGCGATATAGTTTGCTCTTGCGAGTCCTGTGAGCGTGCTTGATCGTTCTCCTGCGATGATTCTTGATTGGCGAAAGCAGTTGAGGGCGTCGTTGTAGAGTGATTGGTCGAGTGTTCCTGTTGTTGCTCGCAGTCGTTCGCATTGTGCGAGTTCGTAGTTTCCTATTGCTTCGTAAGCGTTTGCTCGCGCTTCGATTCCTTCGATTCCTTTGAGTGTGTGTGCTTGTTGGAATTGTTTCCAGAGGTGTTCGTGTTCTGAGTCTTCGCGCGATAGTCGTGTCGTCGCAGAATGTTGTTGTTCATTTCCACACGAGGCGAGTGGTGGTACTGTGGAGAGTGCTACGATAAGAGTAATAATTGACTGCTTGTCCCACATACGCTTATGAGAAACAGTTCTTCTTCTTAAACGTTACTCATCGACCTCGAAAAAGTTTAATTGTCCTTTGTAGGGTCGTTCCGGTAGTCGTTGCGCGTTCTCGAGGAGGAACCCGTATAGTTTTCCTTTTTTGTTCCACTTGTATCCTCGAGC